>NZ_WFVX01000208.1:0-13386 GCF_015491435.1 Thermosulfurimonas sp. | reverse complement strand
GCCCGAGGACGTGGAACGGGTGCTCGAGGCGGCGCGGGCGGTCACCCTTTCGGAGGATCGAATCATCCTCCACGTCCTTCCTCAGGAATACAGTGTGGATCGGCAGAGCGGGATCCTTCATCCCGTGGGGATGAGCGGGGTGCGTCTGGAGGCCCGGGCCCTTCTGGTGGAGGCCTCGGCCTCGGCGGTCCAGAATCTCCTTAAATGTGCAAACTGGGCCGGGCTCGAGGTCTCCGCGGTGGTGCTCCAGGCCCTGGCTTCGGCCGAGGCGGTGCTCACCCCGGAAGAAAAGGAACTCGGGGTGGCCCTGATCGATTTCGGCGGAGGCACCACCGACATAGCCGTCTTTGCCGAGGGGTCCCTACGCTATACGGCTTCGGTGCCGGTGGGAGGGGATCTTCTGACTACCGATCTTACCGTGGGATTGAAGGCCCCGCGCGCAGCCGCCGAAAGGATCAAGGAAACCTACGGAGTATGCCTTCCCGAACTGGTGGAAAACGACGAGACCCTGGAGGTCCCTTCTCTGGGACAGAAACCCCCGCGCCGAATCTCGCGAAGGATCCTGGCGGAAATACTGGAGCCCCGGGTACAGGAACTCCTGGAGATCCTCAACACCAACCTGGAACATTCCGGTCTCAAGGGTCGTCTGAGTGCCGGGGTGGTCATCACCGGAGGTTCGGCCCTGCTCGCCGGGCTTCCGGAATTTGCCGAACAGATTTTCGAGCTACCGGTACGTATCGGATATCCGGCCCGGCTCTCCGGGCTGGGGGAGGAGGTGAATCATCCTCGTCTCTCCACCGCGGTCGGGCTTCTGCTCTATGCCGACCGATACCTGAATGTGTCTTCGGAAAAGACGTCCTCTGAGGGGTTGATGGCCAAGGTTAAGAAAATACTGGGTTTAGGGGGGTAAAGATGAACTTTGAACTGGTGGAAAACGAATATCAGGCCCGCATAAAGGTGGTAGGGGTAGGTGGGGGAGGAGGCAACGCCATCCGGAACATGATTCGCAAGGGCCTCAAGGGGGTGGAATTTATCGCCGCCAATACCGATTATCGGGTCCTGGACCTCAATCCGGCCCCGGAAAAGATCCAGCTGGGCAAGGATCTGACCAAGGGGCTGGGAGCCGGGGGAAATCCCGAGGTGGGCAGGGAGGCGGCTCTGGAGGCCGAAGAGGAGATTCGTCGGGTGCTTTCCGGAGCGGACATGGTCTTTATCACCGCGGGTCTGGGAGGAGGTACAGGCACCGGAGCGGCCCCTATTTTTGCCCGGATAAGCAAGGAACTGGGGGCCCTTACCGTGGCCGTAGTCACCAAGCCCTTCCGTTTTGAAGGAAAACAGCGCATGCTGGTGGCCCAGCGGGGCTTGGAGGAACTGAAAAAATATGTGGATACTATTATCACCATTCCCAACGATCGTCTCCTGGCCATGGCCTCCCCCAATGCCAAATTGATGGAGATGTTCGAAAGGGCCGACGACGTCCTTTATTATGCGGTGAGGGGTATCTCGGACCTGATCCTCTTTCCCGGATACGTGAATCTGGATTTTGCCGATGTGAGGGCGGTTATGACCGACATGGGCGGCTTGGCCCTCATGGGCACCGGGATAGCCAGCGGCGATCATCGAGCCGAGGCCGCGGCTCAGAGTGCCATATCCAGTCCCCTTCTGGAGGATATTTCCATTTCCGGAGCCCGGGGGGTGCTTCTCAACATCACCGCCCATCCCGAAACCCTTACCATGGAGGAGGTCCAGCTTATCTCGGATAAGATTTCCCAGGAGGCCCACGAGGAGGCCAAGATCTTCTGGGGGGTGGTCTTCGACGAGGAGATCGGGGACGAACTCCGGGTAACGGTCATAGCCACCGGCATTGGATCCCAGGAGGAGCGCGCCCGGGAAAAAGAACAGAAGATCCTGCCCTTTGAGAAGCCTCAGGAGGAAAAAGAGGAGAGATCTGTGCGTACGCGGCGCCGCAGCCGCATCCTGGACTATATTCCCACCGAGGAGGAACTGGAGATCCCGGCTTTTTTGAGACGCAAGGCGGATTAGAGCACCATGCGGATCATACGGTGGGCATGGCACTGGAGGTTTACCGCCACCGGCAGGCTGGCAATGTGGGAGGGATGGGTCTCCAGGTGCACGGCCAGGGCCGTGGTGCGCCCCCCTAGCCCCAGGGGGCCTATGCCCAGGCGGTTTATTTCTCCCAGGATCTCCTTTTCCAGACGGGCCACCTCTTCCCGGGGATGGGGATTTCCCAGGGGGCGCAGGAGGGCCTTTTTGGCCAGGTAGGCCGCATATTCGAAGTCTCCCCCCAGCCCGATCCCCACCGTTACCGGGGGGCAGGGGTTGGCTCCGGCCTGAAGCACGGTTTCCACCACGAAACGTTTCACCCCTTCCAGCCCGGCGGCAGGGGGTAACATGGCCAGGCGACTCATGTTTTCACTGCCGCAACCCTTGGGCAGGAGAAAGATTTCCAGATCCTCGCCGGGAGTAAGTTCCAGGTGGATGATCCCCGGAGTATTGGTTCGGGTGTTCTTGCGGGAAAGGGCCTCACACACTGAGGCCCGAAGATAGCCCCTTCGGGCTCCCTCACGCAGCCCTTCCTCTACCGCTGCATACAGTCCCCTTACCCGGACCTCCTCCCCCATGCGAATGAAGACCACGGGTATCCCGGTATCCTGACACAGAGGCAGTCCGTTTTCCCGGGCCAGGCGGGCGTTTTCGAGGAGGATCTCTAGGGAGGCCCGGGCCAGAAGATAGTCTTCTTTTTCCCGGGCGTCCCGGAGGGCCTTTTCCACCTCCTGCGGCAATTCCCGTACCGCAAGCTCCAGTCCCCGGGCGATGGCCTCTACGATCTTCCGGGAGGGTATCTCTCGCATCCTCTTCCCATTTTCCTGCTTTTATCCTTAAAGTTCAACCCCGTTTCGAGGCAGGGTTTCAAGGTTGACCATATCTTCAAAAAAGACTATTTTTAGCCAGATTCTTAAAGCGTGAAGGTAGATGCCCAAAAAGAAGAAATCCACACCGTTACCGGAAGCTTATAGCCGTTACTGGCCCTGGATTATTATCGGTGGCCTGTTGTTGCTCTTTTTCGTGGGGCCTTTGTTTCTGACCTATCCCAAGGAGGAGATCGCCTATAGCGAGTTCAAGGTCCTGGCCCGTCAGGGGCTGGTGGACAATCTGGTCCTCTCCCAGGATTATATCGAGGGAGAGCTCAAGCCCGGTGCGGCGGAGGTCCTTTCGCGTTTACGAAAGAAACCCCTGAAGGTGGGCCGGTATTTTCGCACCGGTCGGGTGAACGATCCGGAGCTGATTCCCCTTCTGGAGAAGAAGGGCATCCGTTTTAAGGCTCATCCCCGCTCCGGCTGGGTTTCCACGGTGCTTTCCTGGGTGCTTCCCCTTTTTCTGTTGGTGCTTTTCTGGCTTCTCCTCTTTCGACGCTTTGGCCCTCCGGAAGGCGGGGTTATGGGGATCGCCAAGAGCAAGGCCCGCATTTATGTCCAGGAGGACATCAAAGTCACCTTCAAGGACGTGGCCGGGGTGGATGAGGCGGTGGAGGAGTTGAAGGAGATCATCGAGTTTTTGAGGAATCCCCAGCGTTTCACTGCCCTGGGAGGGAAGATTCCCAAGGGGGTGCTTCTGGTGGGTCCTCCGGGAACGGGAAAGACGCTTCTGGCCCGGGCGGTAGCCGGGGAGGCCGGGGTGCCCTTCATCTCCATCTCCGGGTCCTCCTTCGTGGAGATGTTCGTGGGGGTGGGGGCGGCCCGGGTGCGGGATCTATTCGCCACCGCCGAACAAAAGGCTCCCTGTATCATCTTCATCGACGAGATCGACGCTCTGGGTAAAGTGAGGGGGGTTTCTCCGGTGGCCGGGGTGGACGAGAGGGAACAGACCCTAACCCAGCTTCTTACCGAGATGGACGGTTTCGATCCCAAAAAAGGCATCATTATTATTGCCGCCACCAATCGTCCGGAGATCCTGGATCCGGCCCTGCTCCGTCCGGGAAGGTTCGATCGCCACATCGTGGTGGACCGGCCGGATCTCAAGGGCCGGGAGGAGATCCTGAAGATCCACACCCGGGAGGTGAAGCTCGCCCCGGACGTGGACCTCAAGGTCATCGCCGCCCGCACTCCGGGGATGGTGGGGGCGGATCTTGCCAACATCGTCAACGAGGCCTGTCTGCTTGCCGCCCGTAAGGGTAAGGACCAGGTGGAGATGGAGGATTTCGAAGAAGCCGTGGATCGGGTTATCGCCGGGCTTGAGAGAAAGAACCGCTATCTTTCCGCGGAAGAGAAGCGTCGCGTGGCCTATCACGAGACCGGGCATGCCCTGGTGGCGGCCTCGGTCCCCGGAGCCGATAAGGTGCACCGTATCTCCATCATCCCGCGGGGCATCGGGGCCCTGGGTTACACCCTGCAGCTTCCCACCGAGGACCGCTATCTCCTTACCCGGGGCGAGCTTCTGGATCGGCTGGCGGTGCTTCTGGGGGGGCGGGCGGCCGAGGAGCTGGTCTTTGAAGAGGTCTCCACCGGGGCCCAGAACGACCTGGAGAAGGCCACCGAGATCGCCCGGGCCATGGTCATGGACTATGGGATGAGCGACAAGCTGGGGCCCCAGACCTTCCGGCGGCGTGAGCATCTCTTCCTGGAGGTTCCCTTCCGCGAGCGGGAGCTCCTTTCCGAGGAGACGGCCCGGGCCATCGACGAGGAGGTGAGTCGTCTCCTGAGAGAGGCCTACTCCCGGGCCCGGGAGATCCTTTCCCAGAACCGCGAACGCCTGGAAAAGATTGCCCAGCTTCTTCTGGAGAAGGAAGTCCTGGAAGGACAGGAACTGGAAGATCTGCTTTATTCCGGGGCGAAAAATTCCCGAGATCCGGACTAGGAAATTTTTATTTCCTAAAAGTCCCCCAAATCGTGTCTTGACAAACTATCATAGAATGATTTACAAATATTTAAGGAAGGAAATTAGAGTGTGGGAGGTGAAAGATATGCGTAAATACTATTGGTTGGGTTTTCTGGTTTTGGCTTTGCTCCTGTGGATGGGGCGGGTTCAAGCGCGGGTAAGCGGGGTGTGTAGCAACTGTCACACCATGCATAATTCCCAGGGCGGAAACCCCATGACCTATAACGGCCAGGGGCCCTATCGGATGCTCCTGCGGGGCGATTGTGTTGGGTGTCACGCCCAGGCCTTCTCCAACTCCAATGCCACCGGTGCCATTATTAACAGCATTCCTCAGGTCTATGTGATCGATCAGGGGGTAGGAAACGGGGCTACACTTTACAAATTCGATGATTTTAGTACTCGCGGAATCCTGGCCGGAGGTAACTTCTGGTACGTCACTCAGGGCGACCAGTACGGTCACAATGTAGCCGGGATCGTAAACAAAGACGCCACCCTGCAGACCCCGCCGGGTTTTGAGCCCAATTATGGTGGTGTGGCTCGTTCCAGCTGGCCGGCAGGCACTCAGGTGACCTGTGCCGGTACCTACGGATGTCACGGTGATCCTTCCAAGTCCGACGAGTTCGTGGCCCTTTCCGGTGCCCACCATGCCGACGACTCTACGCTGGATGGAAGCACTCCCGGGAAGAGCTATCGGTTCCTGCTGGGTATCGCCGGAGTAGAAGATCCTAACTGGGAGCTTAACCCCAGCTCTTCGGCTCACAACGGTTACTATGCCACCTCCATTACCACCCGGGGTTCCGGGAACAGCACCGGGACTACTCCGGACACGGCCTCTATAAACTTCCTGTGTGCGGAGTGTCACGGAAAGTTCCATGACTATGTACTCGAGAACTCCGGGGCTTACGGAACCAGCAATCCCTGGGTGCGGCACCCGGTGGACTTTGCTCTGAGTCAGGCGGTGACCAGTTCCGACAATTATACCCAGTATCCGAACCCCAGCCTCTTCAATAGTGTCTCGGCGGTGGGTCAGTACTTCCCGGATGTGCCTCTGGGCAATACCGCCTATGGCTTCCCGGTGAACAACAACGGCACGGTGAGCTCCACGGTCAACTTCACTGGTAACGATGATATCGTACTCTGTCTCTCCTGCCACAAGGCTCATGCTTCGCCCTGGCCGGATATGCTGCGGTGGGACTACAGTGCCTGTACGGCCGGCAATCAGAACGGAAACTGCGGTTGTTTCGCCTGTCATACCAACAAGTAAGCTCGGCCCGAGCTCTTGACGAGGGGGGCCGCAAGGCCCCCCTTTTTTGAAGTTAGATTTGGTTGTCCATGCGTCGTGCGGTTTGGTTAGCGTGTCTGATTCTCCTTATCGGAGCTCTTTTCTGCTGGGCCCAGGAAAGGGTTCCGGTAAGGAGACTCAAGGTAATAGCGGTACTCACGCGGGATGCGGAGGGGAGGACCTTCTTGAATCCGGTAGCGGTGGGGATAGATCCGGCAACCTATGAGGTTTATGTGGTAGATCCCGGGCGGTGGGAGATTACGGTCTTCAGTCCGGATTTCTTTCCCCGTTATTCCCTGGGTAAGGGGAGGGGTATTTTCCTTCCTTATGGGGTGGCCATAGACGAGGAAGGGCGTATTTATGTATGTCAGGCCTATACAGGGAAGAAGCCGGCGCGTCTCACGGTACTCAACGGGGCGGGTATCATTGAGAAGGAGATAATCTTTAAAGACATGCCTTTTAACGGGGCCGATGGTTTTGCCCCCAATTCGGTAGCCATTGGTCGGCGTCATATTTACGTCGCCGGTAGTGGTTTTGAGGGGGTGGTGGTGCTGGACCGGGAGGGACATTTTGTCCGGGTCATCCGGGTGCGGGATCATCCGGCTCCGGAGCTTCCCCGCAAGTGGGCTCAGATCTCGGATGTGTATGTGGATTCCCGGGGGAGGGTCTATCTTTTGAGTGCGGAAATGGGGCGTTTTTATGTCTTTGACTCCTTAGGACATTTTTTGTTTAAAGGGGGTAAGAAGGGCGGTGGTCCGGGGAAATTGAGTCGTCCCCGGGGGATAGCCGCGGATCCGGAGCTGGGGCTTATTCTGGTGGTGGATTATATGCGTCACACGGGTTTGGCCTATTCTTATCGGGAAGGGCATTTTCTCTTTGAGTTCGGCGGGCGGGGGTGGTCGCCGGGGTGGTTTAATTATCCCACGGATATTGCGGTGGATCCGGCGGGGCGGATATATGTAGCCGATCTTTTCAATCATCGGGTGCAAGTCTTCGTTTTCGGGGAGGAAGAAGGTGTATTTTCGCCCTCGCCTTCCTTTATTACTCCCTTGAGGCCTTTGGAGATACCCAAGAAAAAACCGGGTAAAAAACCCCAATAAGGAGGCGCAGCCGTGAAAAGGGTGGTCCTTTTGGTAGTGGTTCTGACCCTGGTAGGTGGAGGTAGATTTGGGGCCTGGGGCAAGGAAGCGGTTAAAGCCCCGGCTCAGGTCAAGGCAGCCGCGGAAAAGCCTCAACCGGCGGTGCTTACGGATGCGGATTGTATAAAGTGTCATCCTCAGCAGGTAAAAGAGCTGGCCTCCAAAGGGCACAGGCACCGCAAGGTGGGTTGTCTGGGGTGTCACAAGGGGCACGCCCCGCTTTTTCCTAAGAGTAAGATGATCCCTAAATGTTCCGAATGCCATAAAGGGCAGGCCCATTTTACCTTGAAGAACTGCCTTTCCTGTCATACCAACCCTCACACTCCTTTGGAGATCACCTTCAAGAAGGGGCAGTACAAGAAGGCCTGTCTTACCTGCCATTCGGGGCCCGGGGAACAGATGGCCGAATTCCCCAGTGCGCATGCCCAGAAGCCCTGTAACTTCTGTCATACCCGACACGGTTACATTCCCACCTGTCTCAAGTGCCACAAACCCCATCTCAAGGGGCAGACTTTTGACGATTGTGTAGGGTGTCATCAGGCGCACAAGCCCACGCAGGTCACCTACGGAGCCAACATTCCCAATCGATTCTGTGGGGCCTGTCACGGCCAGATCGAAAAAACGCTTGAGTCCGGAAAGACCAAGCATGCGCGTCTGGCCTGTGTGTTCTGTCATCGGGGGGTCCACGGGGTGAAGCCTCGGTGTCAGACCTGTCATGGTATTCCGCATCCCCAGAGCATGTTACAGGGCTTTAAGGGATGTCTGGATTGTCACCAGGATCCACACAACCTGGTGAAATAGTTGAAAGTATCAATAATGAGAGGAGGGAGGGCAGAGATGAGGAAGGCGATTTTGATCTTGTTGGCTTTATGTACGGTGGTGGTTTTCTGGTTGACCTCCTGTACCGCTCCCCAGGCCGGAAAGAAGGTGGCTCCGGGTGCGCCGAGTGCGACCTCTGAAGTCCAGAAGAAGGCCCCGGCCAAGGCGGAAAAGGTGGTGGTAGCCAAGAAGGAGGAGAAGAAAAAGGAAGAGAAGCCCAAGAATATTTATGAGATGAAGATCAAGCCTCTTACGCCGGCGGAGTGTGCCCGCTGCCATTTTGGTATCTATGAGACCCTCAAAAAACACGGTGGCAAGCACCGGCAGGTGTGCACCAATTGTCACAAGAAGTTTCATCAGTACAATCCCGTGGAGAACAACTGGAAGGAGATCATGCCCAAGTGCAATCGCTGTCACGGGTATCCTCACGGAAAGAAGGTCACGCAGTGTCTTTCCTGTCACCGGAACCCGCACAGTCCCCGGACCATCAAGCTGGCGGACGTAAGCGGTAAGTGTGGTCTCTGCCACAAGAAAGAGACGGCCTGGCTCCAGAATCATGAGAGTGCTCACCAGGATGTGGGTTGTGAGGGTTGCCATTCCGAGCGTCACGGGCGCATTCCCTCCTGTTTTGAGTGCCATGAGCAGGGGCACGTGAAGGGGCAGACGGTGAAGGATTGTCTGAAGTGTCACAATCCGCACATGCCGCTCAACATCAAGCCGTTCAAGGGGCTCATGGTGCAGAATCAGGTCTGCGGTTCCTGTCACAAGGTGGAGTTTGAGAAGCTTTCCACCACCGCGGCCAAGCACGGAAAGCTGGCCTGCACCTTCTGTCATCCCAAGCACGGGTTCAAGCCCAGGTGTGAAGGCTGTCACGGCAAGCCTCATTCCCCGGCTCTGCACAAGAGGTTCCCGCGCTGCTTGAAGTGCCATCTCGATCCTCACTCTCTGGGGATGGGGCCCAGGCGAGCGGGGGCCGGAGTGCACCCCAAATAATGTGCGTGGGTGATGCGTTTTTGGATATGGTTATTACTGGCCCTGGTGGCCACGACGGGTTCGGCGTGGGGGTTCGGGTTCTCCGCCAACTGGCAGCGTTCGGAGATCTCCGGAGCCCCCACGCTCTGGACCCAGAATTACACCTTTTCTTTTTCTCAGGAATTAAGCCGGGCCATGAACATGGGGGGGAGTGTACGCTACTCCCGCCAGAGTCAGGGGGATACCTGGCGGGAGAGCTGGGCTCCCTCCATATTTTTTAATCTTTCTAACGATCTATTTGGTTTTAACCTTACCGGTACCGGTACGCGCTCCGAAACCGAATCCACCCCGGTGATGAAAAGTCGCTCCTGGAGTGCCATTTTCAATACGGTATATCGGCAGGTGAGTATAAATCTCTTCGGGAATCTAAACCGGCAGTGGAACGAGGCCAGTCCCCGCACCGTGGATACCAAGAGTCACGGATGGGGGATTTCTCTGGCCCGTCGGTTCAAAGGGGGTCGGTTGAGGAATCTGAATGTCACCTACGATTATCGCTTCGACTATAACAAGGATCTGGTGGCCCTCTCCCGAACCAAGAGCTGGTCTCATGTAGGTCGGGTATCCTACAGCAGGGTCTTTTATGGATTTAATTTTTCCCTCTTTCAGCAGTATTCTTTTTTACACAGCGAATCCGATTACGCTCTGGGCCCGGGGGGGCGGACGAGGGTAGGGGTAGATCTTTCTTTTAACGGCACCCCTCCTTCCCTTATCCAGGTGGGGGACCAGATCGTGGTGATCTCCAATCGCGAGATCCAGGGCCTGGAGTTCTATCGAGACTGGGCCAATCGCATTTCCATTCCCGGTACCTATCGCTGGAACATTTATTACAGCGCGGACGGCCTAACCTGGAATACTCTGGCCTCAGGAGTGGCCCTTCCCTACGAATTTTCTTCTCCGCTTGATTATCGTTATTACAAACTGGAGGTGGTTTCCGGGCCTCCGGCCGGAGGAGAACCTCTTCCCGATCCCCGGGTAAGGGGTTTTTATTATGTAACGGAGGGACATACCGAGAGCGAAACCACCCATTACCAGGGTAACCTGAGCCTTTCCCGGAACTTTCCCCGGAACATCTATACCGGTTATTATTTTTCCTACGACATTACCTCTCCCAAAAAAGGGCCGGAGGAGAAACGGTTCAATCATTCCTTTTCTTCTTCCTGGACTCCCAATAAATATTTTCGCCCCCGTTTTACGGTTTCCTACAACCTGGATGACAAGGAAGATCGTCCCCGGGAGGAGACCTGGACTTATTCTCTGGGCATAGGATCCGACCCTCTGGAGACGGTGAGTATCAGCGGAGCTTATACCTACTTTAAACACTGGGTGGGAGGGGAACCCACCTCCCAGAACGAAGCTTACAGTCTGGGCACCCAGATGGAACTTTATCCGGATTTGATTCTCAAGATCAATGCGGGGTACAATCGCAACCAGAGTTTCGGAAATGCCACTTCGGTTACACGGACTTATTCCACCACCTGGGATCTGGTAGCGCGTCTGCGTCCGGAGGTCACCGTGGATTTTCGGGTGGACTATTCCCGTTCCAAACCCTCAGGAGGAGAGACCTCTACCTCCAAGCGTTATACCGGGACCCTGAACTGGCGCATTTCCGATATCCTCTTTTTTAATACCATCCACACTCTTACCGATTCGGATGGGACCACACAATATACTTATAATTATGCTATTTCTCTGGCTCCCACCCCGAAGATTCGTCTTAGCGGAGGCTGGAGTGGTTCCCGGGACGACACCAAGACCGATACCTATTCGGTGAATCTTTTCTGGGATCTGGGGCCGCACATCAACTTTAATACCAATTATGCCTGGACCAAAACCGACGGAGACACCAGCTGGAGCTGGTTTATCAACCTGAGTCTTGTTTTTTAGACATGAATCCTTAGAATAAACTTAAGGAGGCCTGAAAATGCGGAAGTTTTTCCTTCCGATTCTGATGCTGTTCCTGCTGTGGGGGTGTGGCACACGCGGGGAGATCCGGAGTTATCTGCGCCAGGGAGTGGATCCGGCCTTTGTGAAGCGGGTAGCAGTGCTCAAATTTGAGAATCACACCCGGAACAAGCAGGCCGCGGATCGGATGCGGGACATTGTAACCATGGAGGCTCTGGCTCTGGGGGTCTTTGATGTGGTGGATCGCACGGTGGTGGATGAGGTCCTTTCGGAGGAGGGTGTGGAAGAGGGCATGGGGCTGGATAAGGCCACCATCAGGCGTCTGGGAAAGCGACTCGGGGTGCAGGCCCTTCTGGTGGGAAGTGTGGATGCCTATGAGGAGGAAAGAGAGGGCTCCTACACCTATCCGGTGGTAAGTGTAAGTCTGCGCCTCATCGATGTAGCCTCCGGGGAGATAATCTGGAAGGCCGGAGGCACGGAGACAGGGTATAGTATGGTGGGAAGACTTTTCGGGTGGAAGCCCAAAAACGCCATTGAGGTAAGTTTTCGTTTGGTGGATAGACTTTTGAGGACTTTTAAATAAAAAGTTATGGAGATCTCCTTTGTTCAAGAGGGTTTTAAATAAAGGCTTCTGGCTGGCCATCCTTATTCTGCTCTGGGCGGCGGCGGCCCGGGCGCAGATCATCGTCCTTCCTTTTGAGGATCTTAGCAAGGGGCTCAACGGTATTAACATTGAGATTGCCCGGGCGGTGGCCGATTATCTGTCCGGAGAAGGTTTTCAGGTCATCTATCCCGAGGAGGTCATTCCCGAATTGGCCCGGCTGAGGGTAAAGAGCCCGGGCTGGGTGGACAGGGTGGTAGCCCGGGAGCTCATGCAGAAGTTCAGGGCCAGGTATATCCTGCTGGGGACGGTCCTGGAGATGGATCCTCAGGAACCCCTGCTGGGTCTTTCGGTGAGGCTTCTTCGGACGGAAGATTTTCGGTTGATATGGGGGGGGACGGTTTCTTACACCGGTAAGGACTGGCATCCCTTCCTCGGCCTCAAGAAAGTTACCTTTCAGGATTTTTTGCGCTGGTCCTGTGAAAGGCTTTTTGCGGGTTTAAAGGAAGAACTGAGAATGCAAGCCATGCCTCCTCCGGTGGTAGCGGTGGACGAGGTTCTTTTGCGTCCCAGGAGTGTGCGCGGGGGAGAGAGGGTGGAGTGTGCGGTAAGGTTGAGGATCTCCGGACCTCCTCCGGACAAGATGGGGGTGGATCTGGGAAAGCGGTGGGTGCCTCTTTTCAAACAGGGGGCCTATTATCTGGCCTTCTGGAAGGCTCCGAAAGACGAAGGACGTTATCCGGTAAATCTGGTAATTCGATGGGAAAAGGGGTGGCGGATTGAGAAGCGCATCTTTTTGGCCACCTATCGGGTGGACAATACTCCTCCGGAGATCGAGCTAAGGATTTATCGGGCCCGGCAGACTCCGGAGGCTCCGGCCTTCAAAAACTACGTGGAACTCAGACCCTACCTCCGTAACGCAGATCATATATCCCGATGGCTGTTGCAGGTTTTTCCGGAAAAGGGTGCTCAGCCTGTGATCAGTGAGGAAGGGCTCGGAAAGCTTCCTCCGCGTTTCATCTGGCGGGGTACGGATGCCTCCGGACATCCCCTGCGGGAAGGAGTTTATCGGGTGAGATTGAAGGTATGGGACCAGGCGGGCAACAGTAGCTGGAAGGAGACCAAGCTTATCTTCGTCAATGCTCCCCCCAAGGCCGAGGTGAAGGCCGTGAAGGACGGAAACAAACTCAAGATTTCCTTCCGCATAGCGCCCCATCCGGTGCCCCTGCGGGGATGGACTCTGGAGATTACCGACGAAAAGGGAAGGATCGTCCGGGAGTTGAAGGGTGAGGAGCCGGTAAACAGGGAACTGGTTTTGAAGGGTCTTTCCTCCTCTCTTCGATATACCCTCAGGCTCAGGGATGTGCTGGGCAACAGGGTAATCATGCGCAATCGAAAGATCGTGCCGGTGGTCATGCAGGCCAAGAAAGAGAAGAAGAAACCGAAGAAGGCGGAGGAGTGGGTGAGTGAATTTTAGGAGGGCGGCCTGGGCCTGTTTACTCCTGTGGATGTGTGTTTCCTGTTTTGGACACGAGCCCGAGTTACGTATAGCCGCCAATCGGGAGCCCGGAATATGCAGGGTGGCGGTGCTTCCTTTTGTGAATCAGACCAAGAAAGAAGGGGTGGGGGAGATGCTCACCCGAATAGTCATAAGCGAAATGGTGGAGCAGGGGCTGGACGTAACGGAGGAGGGGGTGGTAAAGAGATTCCTGGAG
>NZ_WFVX01000207.1:0-7117 GCF_015491435.1 Thermosulfurimonas sp. | reverse complement strand
TACACCGTCTGCCTGGCCTGTAACGCCCGCTGCGGTCTGAGGGTAAGGGTAAAACAGGGAAATCATCTTTCCTTCGAGGGGAACCCCTACCATCCCTATAACCGGGCCGGGGAACCCCTGCCCTACACCACCCCGGTGCGGGAGAGCCTCTCCGTTCCCGCGGCCACCTGCGGCAAACCCCAGTGCGATCCGGATTATCTGCGAAACCCCTATCGTGTCCTGCTCCCGCTTAAACGAAACGGCCCCCGGGGCTCGGGGCGGTTCGTGCCCATCTCCTGGGATCAGCTCATCCGGGAGATCGCCGAGGGCGGAAAACTCTTTGCCCATCTCGGAGACGAGCGCCGCTATCCGGGGCTTAGGGATGTGCTCTCCGACGAGCCCATCGACCCCGGGGCCCCGGAGCTTGGCCCCAGGCGCAACCAGTTGGTGTGGATTACCGGTCGCTCCCAGGCCGGACGCAAGCACTTCATTGACCGGTTCGTGAAACAGGCCGTGGGTTCGGTCAATCGTATCGGGCACACGGATATCTGCGGGCTGGGGTTCCGCATGGGGAACTACATCCTCACCGACGGGGCCGAGGTGGAGATGAAGGCCGATGTCCAGCGGGTGCGCTATCTCCTCCTTTTCGGGGCCAATATCTTTGCCGCCGGGCAGCCCGGGCCCACCACCCTGGGGGCCATCCTGGCCCGGCGGGCAGCCCGGGGCGAAGTCCGGGTGGTGATCGTGGACCCCCGGGGCCACGAGGGGCTTTCCATCGCGCACGAGTGGCTTCCCGTGCGTCCCGGGGAGGACGGGGCGCTTGCTCTGGGAATGCTCCGGGTGATGCTGGAGGAGGATCTCTACGACCGGGCCTTCCTAGAACTACCCTCGGAGGAAGCGGCCCGGGCTGCAGGGCGCAACACCTTCACCAACGCCACCCACCTGGTGGTGGTGGAAAAGGAACATCCTCTTTACGGACGCATCCTCCGGGTGAGGGACCTTTCGGGTCTTTCGGGTCCGGAGGAGGACCCGGTGGTGGTCTCCGGGGGCGCGCTGGCCCCGGCCTCAGGTGCTCGCCGGGCGGAGCTTTTGTGGGAGGGCCGGGTTCGGCTTTCCGAAGGCTCCCGGGTCCGGGTGAAAACCGCCTTTTCCCTCTTCCGGGAGGCGGTCCTCGCACACCCGCTGAAGTATTACGCCGAACGCTCCGGGATTCCCGCCGAGAAAATCCGCCGGATCACCCGGGAATTTGCTGCCTTTGCCCCGGCCTCCGCGGCGCACGCCTATCACGGCGGGGGAAACTATCCGGGCGGGGCCTACGCCAGCTACGCCATCGCCCTTCTCAATGTGCTGGCGGGAAACGTGAACCGCCGGGGAGGATACCTTCCCCGTGGAGCTGCGGCCGGCGACTGGCGCCGGGGAATCTACGACCTTACCCGCTTCCCCGGAGCCCTTAAACCCCGCGGGGTCAAGATCTCGCGGGAGAAGGCCGCCTACGAGAAAACCTCGGAATTCCGGCGGAAGGGATATCCGGCCCGTCTGCCCTGGTTCCCCTTCACCAAAGGGGGACTTTCGGTCTCCGCCCTGGAGGGGATAGCCGCGGGGTACCCTTATCCGATAAAGATCCTCTTCACCTACTTCTTTAATCCGGTCTATAGCGTCCCGGGCGGGAAACGTTTCGAGGAGGTTCTGGCGGATCCGGAACGGGTGCCGCTTCATGTCTCCATCGATGTCACCGTAAACGAGACCAATGTCTATGCCGACTACATCGTCCCGGATGTGACCTATCTCGAAGGCCACTACGGTTTTCTCACCCCGCACGCCCCGGGGGGACACTTCACCGCGGTGCGCACCCCGGTGGTGGAACCGCTCACCGGCCGCACCCGGGATGGAAGGCCCTTCTCCCTGGAGACCTTTCTCATCGATCTGGCCTGCCACCTGGGGCTTCCGGGCTTCGGGGAATCGGCCATACCGGACCGCCGGGGCCGGCTCCATCCCCTGCGGGAGGCCGAGGATTTCTACCTGCGGGGCATGGCCAACCTTGCGGAAAACGCCGGGCTTCCCGAGGCCCCGGCGGAGGAGGTGGCTTTCGTGGAAAGAAACTATCCCGTGGCCCGAAAGAAGGATCTCCTTCCCGGGCGGGAGTGGCGCCGGGTGGTCACCCTGCTCGCCCGGGGCGGGGTCTTCCGCAGCGAGGAGGAACTCTTCGACTCCCGGGGGAATTTCCGGGGGAAGGTGAAGAAACTCCATCTCTGGAACGAAGGCCTGGCCGCCTCCGGCTCCGGACTCTCGCCGGAAAGGTTCCACGGCACGGTGTGCTACCCGGGAAAACGCCCCTTCTGGGGAGAGGACCCGGAGGATCTTCCCTTCCTCCTGATCACCCACAAGCTCGCCCTCCACACCCAGTCGCGCACCATCTGCTATCGCCGGGCCCTGGCCCTCTGCCCGGAACCCCCGCTTCTCCTCCATCCCGAAGAGGCCCGAAAACTGGGAATTTCCTCCGGGGATCGGGTCCGCATCCGCTCCCGGGCCCTCCCCGAGGGAGCGGTGGCGCGGGTGGAGGTCTCGGAAAGGGTGCGTCCGGGCTGCGTGGTCCTTCCCCATCATTACGGACACTGGCAGCACGGGGCGGGAAGGCTCTTCGTCCCCGGGGCAGAAAGGGTCTTTCTCGGCGGAAAGGAGGTGGCCCGGGGTGAGGAGGTGAGACCCGACCCTTCCCGGGCCCGGGGCCTGGCCCCCAATCTCCTTTTCGGGGTAAGGCTCGACCTGCTCGGCGGCATCCCGGACTTTAGCCTGGAACGGGTAAAACTGGAAAAGGTTTAAGGAGGAAGGGCCTTGCTTAAAAGAATTTCGGTTCTCGTTCTTTTGCTGGTGCTGGTTCTCCCCGGGTTTTCCCGGGCGGAGGATACCGTTTCCGGAAGGCTTATCTGGCGCGTAAGGATCCATCCCCGCGCGAGGGCCTCCAGGGCCCGGCTCTGGCTCCCCTATCCCCCCACCACCCCGGTTCAGCGGGTAACCGATCTTCGTCTGCGGGGAAATTATCGCCGGCACGGGTTTTACACCGATCCCCGCGGAAACCTCATTCTTTACTTTGAATGGGACCTCACCCGCACCCGTCGCCCGGAGCTTGAGGTCTCCTATGGGGTCCTGCGGCGGGAGGTGGTGCGCCGGGATCCTCCGCCGGCCCTTCCCGCTTACGACCCTGCGGTATTCGGCCCCTATCTTTCGGCCAATCGCTACCTTACCCTGAACGAGAGGGTGCGGGCTCTGGCCGAAAGAATTACCGCCGGGAGGAAGACCGTTCCGGAGAAGGCCCGGGCCATCTACGACTGGATCGTGGAAAATATGCGGCGCGATCCCAGAGTAAAAGGCTGCGGCCGGGGCATCGTCTGCGAGGTCCTCAGGCGGAGGTGCGGAAAGTGTGCGGACCTCAACTCGGTCTTCGTGGCGCTCTCCCGGGCGGCGGGGATTCCGGCCCGGGAGGTCTTCGGCCTGAGACTCGGGCGTAAGCCCGGCGAGACCCTCACCGGGGCCCAGCACTGCTGGGCGGAGTTCTTTGTGCCGGGTTACGGCTGGGTGCCGGCCGACCCCGCGGATGTGCTTAAAGCCGCCCTGGTGAAAGGCCTTCCCCCCACCGCACCGGAACTTAAGTCCCTGCGAGAATACTACTTCGGGGCCGTGGATGCCTATCGTCTGGCCTTCACCCACGGAAGGGATCTTATTTTAAACCCCCCACAGGAAGGCCCGCCCATCAATTACTTCGTCTATCCCTACCTTGAGATCGACGGACGACCGATGGATCCCTTCCTGGGGAGGGAGCTGGACTTCGAGATCCGGTGGGAAAAACCCCGAAGCTAGGGCACCACCAGGATCGCCGTCTTCTCGGAATGTCCGATTACCTTGGCCGTGATACTCCCCATAAAGAATCTTTTCAGCCCGGTCTTACCATAGGCCCCCATGATGATTAGGTCGGCCTTTTCGTCCTGGGCGATGCGCACGATAACCTCTGCCGGATTCCCCACCACCGGAAGGATCTCCAGCTTTACTCGGGAGGGCAATTCCTCTTCTTCCGCCAGGACCTTGAAGGCCTGAAGGATGGTACTGGCCAGAGGTAGCTCCTCCTCCCGGTGAGCCACGCTCACCCCTACCAGTTTCTTGACATAGGTACAGCGCTTGGCCATATTGATGGCTTCCTTTTCGGCCTTTTTGGCATGATAGGAGCCATCGGTAGCCACCAGCAGGGTCTCGCCGCGAACCTCGGCCTCCCGGGGAACCACCATCACCTTACAGGGAGCATAGCCGATAACCTTTTGCGCCACACTTCCCATGAGAAGTTTTTCCAGCCCTCCGTGCCCCCTCTTTCCCAGGATGATCAAATCCGCCTGCCGTTTGCGGGCTTCCTCCACGATGACCTTCCAGGCCTCGGGAAGCTCATGGATGATAATCTCGGCCTCTCCGCCTTCCTTCTCCACCATGTTTTTGATCTCTTCCAGAAAAGCCCGGTGTTCCTCGGGAATCCCTTTTATGGCCTCTAAGAGCGCCTCGGGAATCTCGGGGTAATATTCCCGTACATAAAGAATGTAAAGCTTGGCCTTACATTCCAGCACAAAGCTCACCGCCTGCTGCACCGCACCCCGACATTCCTCGGAGGCATCCACCGCCAAAAGTACGGTCTTTATGTCACCCATTAAATGCGTTTTGGCCTCTTCCATCCAAAACACCTCCTAAATTTGACGTTCTATTACTTTTTTAACTTATACGCTTGTGGCTAGTCAAGCAAAAAACCAAATATTTTCAGAGACTTTGAAGTCTTTATTCTATAAAAAGAGCGCTTAAAATATCTTTTTGGGAATAATCGGCCTTTTTGTGCGCGGATATCCTTTGGAGTCCCGTTTAAAAGTCTTGTCGAAGGACGTAAGATAGGATTTCCGGATGGATAGGATCCTGTGGATCTTTCTGGGGATAGCCGGGCTGCTCATCCTTTTAAAGCTCGCCTATGCCCTCTCCACAGCCCTGGTGCTTCCCCGCACCCGCGGGGCCATGTTCGTGGCCACTTCCCGAAGGATGATCCAGGCCATCCTGGAGGAGCTTTCGCTTTCACCCTCGTCCCGGGTGGTGGACCTGGGCTGCGGCGACGGGCGATTCCTGCGGGCGGTATGGCAACGCTACCGGGTGCGGGCCGTGGGCTACGAGATCAACCCCTTCGCCTGGGCCCTTTCCCGGATCTTAAACGCCCTTTTTCGCGTGCCGGCGGAGGTGCGCTTCGGTGATTTCATGCAGGCCGATCTTTCTGGCTATGATCTCATCTTCTGCTATCTCTTCCCGGATGTGTTGCCCCGGCTTGCGGAAAAGATCCGGCGCGAGGCCCGCCCCGGAACCCTCATCGTGAGCGCCAATTTTCCTTTTCCGGGTCTTAAGCCGAAAAAGATCCTCCGCCTGGAGGATCCCATCTATTTCTATCGTCTCTAACCCTCAGATCCCGGTGGGGAACTTGGGAAGATGCCTTAAGGCCTCCCGGATCTTTTCCTCGGGATACTCGTAATCTTCGAGTCTTCCTTCGAGATAGGCCTCATAGGCCGCAAGGTCAAAGTGCCCGTGCCCGCTGAAGTTAAAGACGATGACCCTCTCCTCTCCGGTCTCCCGGCAGCGCAGGGCTTCGTCCACTGCCGCGCGGATGGCATGGCTGGTCTCCGGGGCCGGGATGATCCCCTCGGTGCGGGCAAAAAGCACCGCGGCCTCGAAACAGGCGGTCTGGGGATAGGCCCGGGGTTTGACGATTCCGGCCTTTACCAGCTGACAGACCAGCGGGGCGTCGCCGTGATAACGCAGGCCCCCGGCATGGATACCCGGAGGCTCAAAGGTATGCCCCAGGGTGTACATGAGAAGAAGCGGGGTGAGACCGGCAGTGTCCCCGTAATCGTAAGTATAAACACCCTTGGTGAGCGTAGGGCAGCTCGCCGGCTCCACGGCGATGACCTCCGCGGAAAGACGTCCTTCCAGAATCTCCCCGATAAAGGGAAACGTAAATCCTCCGAAGTTGCTCCCCCCGCCCACACAGGCGATAAGAATGTCGGGCTTCTCTTCCAGCAGGGCGAGCTGTTTCTGAGTCTCAAGCCCGATCACCGTCTGGTGCAGCAGGACGTGATTGAGCACGCTCCCCAGGGCGTAATTAGTGTCCTCGTGAGTGGCGGCATCCTCCACAGCCTCGGAGATGGCAATCCCCAGGCTCCCCGGGGTCTCGGGATTTTCGGCCCGGATGCGACGGCCGGCCTCGGTGCGCTCCGTGGGCGAAGGGAAGACCTGCGCTCCCCAGAGGTGCATCAGGGTGCGCCGATAGGGTTTCTGTTCATAGCTCACCCGCACCATATAGACCGTGCATTCCAGGTCAAAAAGCCGACAGGCCAAGGAAAGGGCGCTTCCCCACTGTCCGGCCCCGGTTTCGGTAGCCAGCCTTCGAATGCCCTCTTTCTTGTTGTAATAGGCCTGGGCCACCGCGGTATTGGGTTTGTGGCTTCCCGGAGGGCTTACGCTTTCGTCCTTGTAATAGATGCGGGCCGGGGTCTTTAAGGCCTCCTCCAGGGCCCGGGCCCTCCTCAAAGGGGTGGGACGCCAGAGACGATAAACCCTCCGCACCTCCTCCGGGATCTCAATCCAGGGCTCCTGGCTCATCTCCTGTTCCATAAGGGCCCGGGGAAAGATCCGCAGAAGATCCTCCGGGTTTACGGGCCTTCCGGTGCGCGGATCAAGCGGCGGGGCCGGAGGCTCCGGAAGCCGGGGAATAATATTGAACCAGGCCTCGGGAAGCTCCTTTTCCGGAAGTAAAACCTTATTTTCCGGGGACATGTGCACCCTCCGGGAAAGATCTCTGGAGGGTTAGCTTAGCAGACCGCCCGGCGAAAAGCAAAAGGGGAAGGGGCGGTCATAAGCCGGGTTCTGTAGCCCCGCGGGGCTTTCGCCCCTGCGGGGTGGCGGCCATTCCTCTGGGCGGCCGGTTGCCCGGCCGCTCAAGCGGCCTACCCGGGGGCATCGGGCGGGCCACCCTCAAACGCCCCCCTATGCGGCCTTTCTCCGGGCGGGGTTTGCCGTGCCTCCCTCCCTTGCGGGAGGGAGCGGTGGGCTCTTACCCCACCGTTTCACCCTT
>NZ_WFVX01000206.1:0-9255 GCF_015491435.1 Thermosulfurimonas sp. | reverse complement strand
GAGTGGTGGAACAATACACCCTGATCCTGCGCGAGCGGGGCTGGCGCCGGGTAACCCCCTTCTTCATCCCCATGGTTATTCCCAATATGGCTGCAGGGCAGGTGGCCATCCTTTTCGGGGCCGAGGGACCGAACACGGCGGTGTGCACGGCCTGTGCGGCGGGCAATCACGCCATCGGCGAGGCCTTTCGGCTCATCCGGGAGGGACTTGCCGATATTATGATCTGCGGGGGGACGGAAAGCCTGATCACTCCCCTTTCGGTGAGCGGTTTTGCGGTCATGAAGGCCCTTTCCACCAGAAACGACGAACCCGAGCGGGCCAGCCGGCCCTTTGACGCCCGGCGGGACGGATTCGTTATGGCCGAGGGCTGCGGAATCCTGGTGCTGGAAGACCTGGAACACGCCAGGGCCCGGGGGGCTCGAATCTATGCCGAACTTGTGGGCTACGGTCTTACCGCCGACGCCCATCACATGACCGCGCCGCACCCCGAAGGAGAAGGAGCGGCCCGATGTATGGAAATGGCCTTGAAGGATGCCGGTCTTTCCCCGGAAGAGATAGACTATATCAACGCCCACGGGACCAGCACCCCCCTAAACGATGCGGCGGAAACCAAGGCCATCAAGCGTGTTTTTGGGGAACATGCCTATCGTCTGGCCGTCTCCTCCACCAAGTCCATGACCGGACATCTTCTCGGGGGAGCCGGAGGGATAGAGGCGGTCTTTACGGTAAAAACGGTGCATGAGGACCTGATCCCCCCCACCATTAATTACGAGGAACCCGATCCGGAATGCGATCTGGATTATGTACCCAATCAGGCTCGGCCCATGCGGGTGCGGGCGGCCATGTCCAACGCCTTTGGTTTCGGGGGGACCAACGCGGTCCTGGTTTTTAAGAAATTCGAGGGATAAGGCCATGCGTATTGTGCTGGCGTCCGATCATGCCGGGTTTGACCTCAAGGAAAAGATCAAGGCCTATCTTGAGGAGCAGGGGCACGAGGTCCTGGATGTGGGGTGCCACAGCTGTGAATCCGTGGATTATCCGGTCTTCGGGGCCAAGGGGCTTGAGAAGCTCCTTTCCGGGGAGGCCGAACGGGGGATCTTCATCTGCGGGACAGGCCTCGGCATGACCATCATGGCCAATCGTTTCCCCGGGGTCCGGGCCGCTCTCTGTCACGACTGTTATACGGCCCGCATGTGTCGGCTGCACAACGACGCCAATGTCCTTACCATGGGAGGCCGGGTGCTTGGAGAGGCCCTGGCCCTGGAGATCGTAAGGATCTTCCTTGAGACCCCTTTTGAGGGCGGGCGGCATGCCCGAAGGCTTGAACTCATTGAGGAATACGCGCGGAGTCTGAAAAATGTTTGAAAGGGTAAAAGAAGTGGACCCGGAAATATGGGAACTCATACGGGGGGAGGCCGAAAGGCTTTCCGGGCAGCTGGAGATGATCGCCTCCGAAAACCTGGCCTCGCGGGCGGTGATGGAGGCCGAGGGATCTCCCCTTATGAACAAGTACGCCGAGGGTTATCCCGGGCTGCGCTATTACGGAGGTTGTCAGTACGTGGATCGGGTGGAGGATCTGGCCCGGGAACGGCTGAAGCTTCTTTTCGGGGCCGAGTACGCCAACGTCCAGCCCCATTCCGGGACCCAGGCCAATATGGCGGTCTATTTTGCGGTGCTCAAGCCCGGAGAGACCATCCTTTCCATGAATCTGGCCCACGGAGGGCATCTTTCTCACGGGGCCCCGGTGAATTTTTCCGGACAGCTTTACCGGATTGTGCATTATGGGGTTTCCCGGGAAACGGAGACCATAGACTATGAGGAGGTACGCCGTCTGGCCCTGGAGCACCGTCCTCGCATGATTGTAGCCGGGGCCAGCGCCTATCCCCGGGTGATAGACTTTGAGGCCTTTGCCCGGATTGCTCAAGAGGTGGGGGCCTATCTCATGGTGGACATGGCCCATATTGCCGGGCTGGTGGCCGCAGGGATCCATCCTTCCCCGGTGCCCTATGCCGACTTTGTAACCTCCACCACCCACAAGACCATGCGTGGCCCCCGGGGAGGGTTTATCCTGGCTCGCGAGCGTTACGCCAAAGTTCTGGATAAAACCGTGTTCCCGGGCATTCAGGGGGGCCCCCATATGAATATCATTGCGGCCAAGGCGGTCTGTTTCCGGGAGGCCTTAAAGCCGGAATTCAAGAGCTATCAGCAGCAGGTGGTGGCCAATGCCCGACGCCTGGCCGAAGTCCTTTCCGCCGAGGGGTTTCGTCTGGTCTCCGGCGGCACGGACAACCATCTCCTCCTGGTGGACCTCACCCCTCAGGGGCTTACCGGGGCCGAGGCCGAGGAAGCCCTGGCGCAAGCCGGGATCACCGTAAATAAAAACGCCATTCCCTTTGATCCTAAACCTCCGCGGATTACCAGCGGAATTCGTATCGGTACCCCGGCGGTGACCACGCGGGGGATGCGCGAACCGGAGATGGAAAAGATCGGCGAGTGGATGGCTGCGGTGCTCAAGAACCCGAAAGACGAAGGGCTTATTCGCGACATCCGGGAGAAGGTCGTGAGACTCTGTGCCGAATTTCCGGTCTATGCGGATCTGGGCTTATGAGTCGTCCTCCCTGGCCGGAATATTTTATGCTGCTGGCCAAGATGGTGGCCCTGCGTTCCGGGTGCAACTCCCGGCCTTCGGGGGCGGTGATCGTCAAGGACAAAAGGATTCTCGCCACCGGCTACAATGGCCCTATGCCCGGGGCCTGGCACTGTACGGATCGTGGTCCGGGATACTGTTTCCGTCGGGAAAAGGGCATTCCGGACATAGATAAGTATAATTTCTGTCGGGCCACTCATGCCGAGGCCAACGCCATCGCCCAGGCCGCCCGTTTCGGGATTTCGGTGGAGGGGGCGGAACTTTACTGCACGCTTGCGCCCTGTTACGTGTGTCTGAAACTCATCGCCTCGGCCGGGATCCGGGCCGTGTATTACGAATACGATTACGAGAGCCGGGACTTTGAACGGGATCGTTTCTGGCGCGAGGCCATCGCTGAGGCCGGGCTTGAGGAGTTTCGCCAGATTACGGTCTCCGAGGAAACCCTGAGGAGTCTTTCCGAGATCCTGCCCTATCCCACCTCCAAGAGACGTCTCCAGCCCACGGAGTTTCTGGCGGTGTTTGAGGAGGGAGGGCGCTACCGGGTGCCCCATCCCGAGGCTCTCATAAACCAGCTGCGCTATCAGGCCAAGATCCAACCCCGCCTTCGGGAGGTGAGTTTCGAGGTGGAAACCCCGGGTGGATTCGAGGAGGAATTCTTCGGGGAGGTATTATTCCCCCATCCGGGAGAGACCCTTCCGGTTTCGGTGGGAGGATTTTCGGGGGAATTCACCCTGGGTCCCGAAGGCCGGTTTCAGCTTTGCTTTGAACGGCTGGACCTGAAGGGGTTGCGCCAGGTGCTGGCCATGGCTGTATCTCTGGCCCGGGAAATGGATAAACTGACCCGGCCCTTTCTTACCCTTTATCTCCGCAGTCTTGACCTCGGGGAAGATTAGGCTATATTTACTTTCCGGAGCTGGGGGGTCGTCTAATCGGCAGGACAGTGGGCTCTGGACCCACCGGTCTAGGTTCGAATCCTAGCCCCCCAGCCATTGTTTTTTAGGACCTTACCTGATCCGGTTCCCCACCCGGATCCTTTTTTCCAGCACTTCGGCCAGGCTTCTCATCCGCCGCACCGTGGACCCGGTCTCCTCAAGCATCCTCTCCCACCGGGAAAAAAGGGGCAACCTCCGCTTGATCAGCCCGAAAAACCAGTAGGCAAAAAGATAGAGCATCCCGAAGGTGAAAAGATAGTGGACCGTACTCCCCAGAAACGGCACCCGAAAGGGAAGCGGAAACTCTATCGTCCCGAAGCGTACCTGCATCCAGTAAAGCACAAAGGGAATCGGCACCAGAAAGGCCGAAGACTGGGCCAGATGCAGGAAAAAGAGCTTCCCGAAGACCTGGTTGGCCTCCTGGTTGAAGATCCGGTAGGCCTCCCCCTCCCCTCTCTCCACCGCCTCCACCGCCAGATTGTTCCAGTGCACCAGTTCCGCAAGAAGGGATTCCGTATAGTTCCTGTTCACCGCCACCATGAGATAGAGCAGGAGTTGCCCCAGAACCACACATCCCAGGGCCAGAAGAAAGGTCCCCAGAAAATAGGCTAGCACCGGGTCTCGCACCAGGTGATAGGCCGGAAGAAAGAGCCGGTCCAGCCAGAGAAAGAGCTCGCGGAGCATCTTTGTTCTCCTCCGGGTTTAATAGGGAGGCACGATGCTGTGTCCCAGAAAACCCTTGGAGGTATAGCGCAGGCCCACATAGATGGCCAGGAGGACAAAAAGACGTTTGAGCCAGATATCGGGGATATACTTCTGGGTCCGGGGGCCGATCATGGACCCGATGAAGATACCCACCAGCTCGGTGCCGATAAGGGGCCACCACACCCGCACCCCTTTGATCAGCATATAGGTGGCTATGCCGATGATCATCTTGATCATCACCACGAAGGCCGAGGTCCCGGCCACGATAAACATGGGCAGTTTGACGACATCGGTCATGAACGGCACCAGGAGAAACCCGCCTCCTATGCCCAGGAAAACGGCGATAATGGCGATGCAGAAACCTCCCAGGGCCGCCACCAGGGGATTGAACTGGAACTCCACCCCGTAGAAGGTGAAGCGGCAACGGGTAAGGCCCAGCTCCAGGACCTTGACCCCCTCGGCGGCCTCTCCCCCCTCTCGGGCCGCCTTCTCGAACCGTTTGGCCGCTTCCCGGGCGGCCTTTCTCTTGGCCAGGGCCCGCTGGGTGGTACCATAGAACATAAACCCGGCCACCAGAAAGACCGCCAGCCCGAAATAGCCGATATATTCCCGCAGAGAGATCTTACCCGCGGTCAGTTCGGCGATACCGAAGGCCCCTCCCACCGCTCCGATGGCCATGGCCACGGCCAGGGGGGCCACGATGCGTTTCATCCGCCAGTAATTGGCGGTGGAAACCAGGGCGCTGAGCCCCACCAGAAACATGTTGGAGACCCGGATGCTGTCGGTGAGAAACTCGTTGAGGGCCAGATTGGTCTTTTTGAATCCCTTGGCGTAGTTGGCCAGACCGAAGATGGTAATGTGTCCCACCCCGGCCATGATACCCCCGAAGGCCCCTACGGTGGAAAAGATCCAGCCCACCCAGAGGGCCCAGAGGAGTCCGATCAGGAGGTGAGGCCTGGGGCCTCCGGGGAGGCCCAGATATCCCCGCGGAGCCGAGGGATCGATGCATCCCTGGGTGCACCCCGGGCCGCAAATAGGGGTTTGGGCAATGATCCGCCCCAGCTTGCCGGAGAGCCCCAGGGAACTCTTAACCGGCACCTTACAGGCAGCCACCGGGGAAGACGGGCCGGAGGTCCCCTTCCCGGAAGCCACCACCCCGCTTTGCAGACCCATTACCCACACCGAAAAAGCCACCAGCAAAAGAAACATGAAAAGATGCCTCCCTACCTTCATCTCTCCCCCCTCAGTAATAAATGAATTCGTAATCCATCATTATCAAATTTTGGTTTTAAAAACAAAGAATCTTGTCGCTATCTCTGATATTTTCGTAAAGGAACTTTTGGGACCCCTTTTGGAGATATTCGTCTTCATCCACTCCGTGGATTTCCATAAGCTTCCCTCAGCCCTTGAAGATGCCCTTGTTCGAGACGAATTTCCTGGCCAGATCAAGGATAGGGAATCTTTCGGAGTGAAGCCTTCGGTAATTTACGGAGGGGCCATTCAAGAAGATCACCACCTCATCGTTTTGGCTGAGAATCAAATTGGCCAGCCGAAAGGCGTTCCAAACGATCTCGGGATGGTCCCGGGAAATGATGATGGTAAATTTCATACCTCACCCTCCTTTTAAGAATTGGAAAAGTAAGGGCAACGGGCCCCTCGGCAGCCATGGGGATGAAGGTCGGAGAAGGAACAGAGAGGAATTGAGCACCGGATTCTAACCTGGGGAAAGAACTCTTCTATTCTTTGTGCGGCCATTTCGAGGCCGGCCCAGAGATAGGCCTTACAGCAGCCGGGCCCAGTAAGTTCCGAAAACCTGTGCAGGAGATCGCCGGTGAATTGCATGACCTCGCGCTGTTCCCGGTTGGTTCCGCAGCGGGACCCGGTAAGATAGGCCAGAACTGCTCCTAGGGCCGGGACTATCCCGCAGATTCCGGTAAGTCCGCAAAATCCGCCCCGGGCCTGGGCCTCGGTGCGATGAAAGATTTCCTCGATTTCAGGGTCGGAAAGAGATAACCCGGCGGCCCTGAGACCCCCCAGGAGAGCAGCGGCGGCAAGAAAGGCATGCTCGCACCCCAGCATGGGGAAGGGATATTCTTCAAGCCACCGCAAAGAGAGGGCCACAGGGTCCGAAGATTCGGAACGAAGGATCCTTTCTTTAAGGGAATCCTTTACCGCCTGTCCGTGACAGGAATCGCATACAAAATGTCTCTCCGGGCAAACCACATAGGCGAGCTTTTTATTCCCGCAATAAAAACACTTTTCTGTCCGGGCCTGCGTCCGATAAACCAGAGGTTTTCCACAGACCATGCAATGCACAGGCTTCGTAGGGACTCTTACACCCCCTTCCCGGGAGCCTGTATCCCCCCTTCAGGTAAATCTTCCGGATCCTCCACACCTCATCTTTTTCCTCCTTTACATCAACATATTAAAATATTTTTATTTAAAGTCAAGCCCCATTGTAAGTCCGGTCTGAGAAGAGGGATCTCCGGGATAAGAAAAGGTGTCTGCCCTTGGGGCCGAGGTAGAAAAAGGGCTTATTGAAGATTCCGTTCCAGTCTCTTGCAGAGATAGGCCGTTGCTTCGGGGGAGAGCCGGAGTCGGCGAGCCAATTCCACCATGGAAAGCCCGGGCTCCTGGGAGAGAATCTTGCGGGTTTCCTCCGTGAGTTCGTCAAGCCATTCTTCGAAGAGGTATTTCAGGTCCTCCGGCACCTCCTCGGGAAGGCTTTCCTTTTCTCCCACCGCGGAAACTATTCCCTTGCAGACCGAACGCGGGTCCACGCCCGCGTCAAAGCACTTGGCCAGTCAGTAATAGACCATGGAGGGGACCCGCCCCTCTTCACCCCGGAAAAGTTCCAGAAAGAGTTTCTCCTGTTCCTCTTCCTCCAGGAGTTGATAGAGTTCGGCCAGCAACTCCCGCAAAAGATCTTTCATTTCTTCCACCGAGAGGGTCTTAAAGAGATCCTTCTTCATTTCCTGCCTCCGGAAAAAGGGATTGGGCCTGGTTCAGTAAATCGAAGATCCGAAGATCCCTGATCCTGTAAAAGACAAAAGGACCCTGTTTGCGCCGATCTACCAGGCCGGCCAGCTTGAGCTCTCGAAGATGATGGGAGACCAGGGGCTGGGAGATTCCCAGAGATTCCACCAGTTCGGTAACCGAACGTTCCCCGCCTTTCAATTCCTCCAGGATGCGCAAACGGTTTTCGTCAGCCAGGGCCTTAAAGAGGATCAGAAGGCGGCGCTGAGCTTGATTCATGTTATAGTCCATCTTACCAGAAATTTTAAGTTTTAAGGAGGAGTCTTGATGGGAATAATCAAAGACCTGGGAGAGACCTATCTGGCCGCCAATTACCGGCGTTTTCCCGTGGCTTTCGTGCGGGGAAAGGGAAGCCGACTCTTTGACGAGGAGGGACGGGAATATCTGGACTTTTGTGCCGGAATCGCGGTCTGTGCCCTGGGCCATGCCCCGGAGGAAGTGGTAAGGGCCATAAAAGAGCAGGCCGAAAGACTCCTGCATGTTTCTAATCTCTACTGGACCGAACCCCAGGCCCGCCTAGCCCGCGTCCTGGTGGAAAATTCCTTTGCCGAAAGAGTCTTTTTCTGTAACTCCGGGGCCGAGGCCGTGGAGACCGCTTTGAAATTGGCCCGCCGCTACGCTTATCTCCGCTCCGGGCCCGGAAAGACCCGGATCGTGGCCCTCGAAAACTCCTTCCATGGAAGGACCTATGGAGCCCTTTCGGCCACCGGGCAACCCGCTTACTGGGAGGGCTTCGAGCCCCTGGTCCCGGACTTTGTGCATGTTCCGGCCAACGACACGGAGGCCCTGATCCAGGCGGTTGACGAGCGGACCTGCGCGGTGATCCTCGAGCCCATCCTGGGAGAAGGGGGAGTGATTCCCCTTAGCCGGGAGTTCCTCGAGACCGCACGTCAGGCCTGCGACCGGGCGGGGGCCCTCCTCATCTTCGACGAGATCCAGACCGGGATCGGCCGCACCGGCCGGCTCTTTGCCTACGAACTTTACGGGGTCGAGCCCGATATCCTCTGCCTGGCCAAGGGGCTTGCCGGCGGACTTCCCCTGGGGGCGGTGCTCGCCCGGGAGGAGGTCATGGCGGCCCTTACCCCGGGTTCCCATGCCTCCACCTTCGGGGGGAACCCGGTTTGCTGCGCCGCCGCTCTAGCGGTGCTCGAAAGGGTGCTCTCCCCGGGCTTCCTCGATGAGGTACGACTTAAGGGAGAGGCCCTGCGCAAAGGGCTTCAGGTATTGGCGGAAAAATTTCCAGAAAAAGTAAAAGGGGTTCGCGGAGCGGGACTCCTTCTGGGCCTTGAGACCCATGTTTCTTCTTCAGAACTCATGCAGGCCCTTTTTTCCCGGGGTATTCTCACCACCGCTCCCAAGCCGGATGTCTTACGCTTGAGCCCCCCTCTTATTATAGGTTATCGGGAAATAGACGCCCTCCTTGGCGCCCTGAAAGAGATCCTTGCCTCTCTTTAAAGTCAAATAAAAGGAGGACTCCATGGATACGCCCCCGGGAGGACTCGAACCTCCGACTCCGGGATTAGGAAGCCAAAGTATCATTTCTCAATCTTTATCATACGCATTCTCTCTTTGCAAATCTTCCGCTTGCTCCACTCAAAAATGACATGATTTCCATCTCTGTGGAGACCTATATGGAGACCAGGCCTGAATCCCTTGAGAATCAACGCCTTCGGGTTTCGGGGGTGGTCTCCATGAGATTCCTCACAACCGAAAATAATCGGATTTGACAAAACCGGGATCTTTTGCTCAAGCCCGATTTTCTTATTATTTGACGGTTTCATAATGGGAGTAACAGGAGATGATGGTAATGATGTCCTCCTCTACGGTGTAGACCAGGCGGTGTTCCTTGCTGATTCGTCTGGCCCATATCCCTTTGAGATCTCCTTTAAGAGGCTCGGGCTTTCCTGTGCCGGAGAAAGGAGACTTAAGGCATTC
>NZ_WFVX01000205.1:0-4558 GCF_015491435.1 Thermosulfurimonas sp. | reverse complement strand
CCTCAGGCCCGTAAACCTCCTTCCCCCTGTCTGGCCACCCGTTTCCCCCCCGGGGAACCGGTGAGGCGGGAGGCCCTGGAAAGAGTGGCCCGGGCCGAAGAGATCCTTAGGAAGATGCTGGGTCTTGAGGTCCTCCGGGTGCGGTTTGTGCGCGGTGAGGCCCGCCTGGAGGTACCCCCCTCCGCGATGGAAGCGGTCTTCGACCGGCGTGGGGAAATTTCCCGGTCTCTTCTGGATTTGGGGTTTAAACGCGTAAGTCTGGACCTTATCGGTTATTTTTAGTAGAATTTTTCCGCGGGAATAAATCGAGGAGTCAGCCGGAATGAGTATTCTGGTGGAAAGAGATCTGATGGAAATTCGTAACCATCTCCTGGAGATGTGTCATCTGGTGGTGGAGATGGTGCGTTCGGCGGTGGTGGCCTTTGAGCGACGGGATCCAGAACTGGCCCGTCGGGTGATCGAACAGGACACCCGGATCGATGAGCTGGATTTGAAGATCGACCAGATCTGTCTGGAGACCATTGCCCTCAAGCATCCGGTGGCCAGCGACCTGCGGTTTGTGGTTTCCACCCTGGATATGATCCGGGACCTGGAGCGTCTGGGTGATCAGGCGGTGAACATTGCCGAAAGGGTGCCCCGGTTACTTTCCCTGCCCCAGGTGTTCACCTGTCCGGTGGACCTTTCGGAGATGGCGCGCAAGGCCCTGCGTATGCTGGAGGAGGTCATCAACGCCTTTGTGGCCCGCGACGCCCAGAAGGCCCGGGAGATAAAGAGCTGGGACGACGAGGTGGATAGGTACAAGAAGATAGTGATCGAACGCATGGTGGAATGCATGGAGAGGAAACCGGAGGTGGTCCGGGCCGGGGTGGAGTATATCATTGTGGCCCAGAATCTGGAGCGGGTGGCGGATCTGGCCACCAATATGGCCGAGGAGATCATCTATATCGTGGAAGGCAAACTGGTCAAACACGAAGAGGTGATTCCGGAACTCAAACCCGCGGAGCGTCCGGATCTCTTCGAGCTTCTGGAAAAGCACGCCCGTCTGGTGATAGAATGCACCGAACGTCTCCCCCTGGCGCTGGAGGCCTATTTTCAGCAGAACACCGGGCGGTTGCGGGAGATCTCCGAGGATATCATTGCCATCGAACGCGAGGCCGATCGACTCAAGCAGAACATCCGGGGGCATCTGCCCTATGGACTTATTACCCCGGTGGATAAGTTCGAGCTCTTTCTGTTTCTTAAGGAGCAGGATGCGGTAGCGGATGCCGCCGAGGATATCCTCAAATGGTTAACCTTCAAGCAGGTGAGGGTTCCGGAAGACCTGGCCCGGGAGATCCTTCGGCTGCTCGAGGAGAACGTGAAAACCGCGGAATATCTGGTTCCCCTGGTGGAGAAGGCCAAGGTCTATATAGAGCGCGGGGATGATATTTCCCGTCAGGATGCCAAGGAAATCGTCCGTAATATCCGCAAGCGGGAGCATGAAAACGATCTCCTGGCTACGGAGATCAAGCGCAGGATCTTTACCCTTGATGAGGACTTCTTTAAGGTTTATTTTCTATTAAAGCTTCTGGAATATATCTGTGAGATTTCCGGGCGGACAGAGAACGCGGCGGATCTGATGCGAGCTATGATCGCCAAAGCTTAGGGAGGAGAGGATGATAAAGGCCACCCTTCAGCCTGCGGAGATCAAAAACGAACTCCTTCGGGCCGAGGACAAGCTTTCCGAGTTAAGGAGGTGTCTTTGACCCGGCTTCTCTGAAGAAACGTCTTTCCGAGCTGGAAAAGGAGATTCTCCGTCCGGATTTCTGGGATTCTCCCTCCTCTCGAGAGATATTGAAGGAACGTTCCAGGTTGCAGGAGATCCTGTCCCGCTGGGAGGATCTAACCCGGGAGGTGGAGGACCTACGCGTTCTGTTTGAGCTGGCCCTGGAGGAAGGTGACGAGGAGACCCTTCTGGAGGTCCAGAAGGGCCTGGCCAAACTGCGGCGGGATCTGGAGGAGGAAGAACTGCGGATCCTTCTTTCCGGGGAACATGATCATTCCCATGCCATTGTAACCATTCACGCCGGAGCCGGAGGTACCGAGGCCCAGGACTGGGTGGAGATGCTTTTGCGGATGTACACGCGCTGGGCGGAAAAGAAGGGCTATCGGATTCGGGTGGTGGATCTCCTTCCCGGGGAGGAAGCCGGACTCAAGTATGTGACCTTCATGGTGGAGGGGCCCTATGCCTACGGGTACCTCAAGGCCGAAAAGGGGGTCCATCGATTGGTGCGTATTTCCCCTTTTGACGCCAGCGGTCGCCGGCATACCTCCTTTGCCTCGGTCACGGTGATTCCGGAGATAGAGGAAAATATCGAGATTGAGATCCGTCCGGAGGATCTGCGCATTGAGACCATGCGGGCCTCAGGGCACGGGGGCCAGCACGTAAACAAGACCGAGACCGCGGTGCGTATCACCCATCTTCCCACCGGGATCGTGGTCACCTGTCAGAACGAACGCAGTCAGCATCTGAACAAGGCCACGGCCCTGAAGATTCTCAAGGCCCGGCTTTACGAACTGGAACGGCGTAAACTGGAAGAGAAGAAGGCCCAGCTGGCCGGAGAGAAGAAGGAAATCGCCTGGGGAAGCCAGATTCGCTCCTATATCCTTCAGCCTTACCGTCTGGTGAAGGACCATCGCACCGGTTACGAGACCGGCAATGTGGAGGCGGTTCTGGATGGCGAGATAGACCCCTTCATTCGGACCTATCTTCTTAGTCAGGCCGGCAGGGGTGGGGAGATGTCGGGATGGTCCGGTCCCGGTCCCCGAACGGAGAAGAAGGCGGAGGAGGTGTGTCTTGGCCCGTAAAAAAGGGGAAAGAGCCCTGGTTATGCTGGAGGACGGAACCCACTTCTGGGGCTGGTCTTTTACCGGCCCTGGCGAGGCCTTCGGGGAGATGGTCTTCAACACCGCTATAACCGGCTACCAGGAGATCCTCACCGATCCCTCCTACAAGGGTCAGATCGTGGCCATGACCTATCCCCTGATCGGGAACTACGGAGTAAATTCCGAGGACTCGGAGAGTCGGGGTATTCATGTGGAGGCCTTTGTGGTGCGGGAATACCAGCCGCACTATAGTAACTGGCGGGCGGAAAAATCGCTGGCGGAGTGGCTTTCGGAAAACGGGGTGCTCGCCGTGGAGGGGATTGATACCCGGGCCCTTACCCGACATGTGCGGCTTTTCGGGGCCATGAAGGCCGGGATCACCACCGAGGACCTGGACCCTAAGAGGTTCCTGGAGCGGGTGAAGGAAAGCCCGGGGCTGGTGGGGCGGGACCTGGTGAAGGAGGTAACCTCCCCGCAGCCCTATCGCTGGCGAAAAGGGACCATGGAAGAGGGAGTGGCTTCCTTTTCCGGGGAGGGGCGGATAAAGATCGCCGTACTGGATTGCGGGTTGAAGCTCAATCAGCTTCGGCTTTTTGAGGAACGGGGTTGTGAGTGTGTGGTCTTTCCGGCCCATACCCCGGCCGACGAGATCCTGGCTGCCGGGCCGGATGGGATCTTTCTTTCCAACGGTCCCGGGGATCCGGCGGCTGTACCCTATGTGGTGGAAACGGTCAGGGATCTTCTGGGCAAGAGGCCCCTTTTCGGTATCTGTCTGGGGCACCAGATGCTGGGGCAGGCCCTGGGGGCCTCCACCTATAAGCTCAAGTTCGGGCATCGAGGGGCCAACCATCCGGTAAAGGACCTCACCACCGGACGCATCGAGATCACCTCCCAGAACCATGGGTTCTGTGTTCGGGCCGAGGAACTCCCCCCGGAGGTGGAGGTGACCCATATCAATCTGAACGATAATACTCTGGAAGGTATAAGACACCGGGAAATTCCGGCCTTTTCGGTGCAATACCATCCGGAAAATGCCCCGGGTCCGCACGATGCGGTGTATCTTTTCGATCGTTTCGTGGAGATGATTCGGGCCTATCTGGTATAGATGAAGATTTATTATCCGCGGGATTTTCCCCTGCATTTAAAGAATCCGGTAGCCACCCTGGGCAATTTTGACGGGGTCCATGTGGGGCATCAGGCCCTCATTCGGGAGACGCTGGCCTGGGCCGATAGCCTGGGGGGAGAACCCCTGGTGATAACCTTTGAGCCTCATCCGCGCAAGGTTCTCCAGCCGGCGGTCCCCCTGCGCCTCCTTACCCCCTTCGAGGAAAAGATGGAATTTTTGGAAGGACTGGGGCTTTCCTCGGTGCTGATCATTCCCTTTGATCAGGAGGTAGCCGATCTTCCGGCCGAGGAGTTTGTGGAGGAATATCTGGTTTATGGTCTCAGGTTGAGCGGTCTGGTGGTGGGATTCAATTACCGGTTCGGGCGGGGGCGCAGCGGCGGCCCCGAGCTTCTGCACCAGATGGGGGAGAGATACGGGTTTCAGGTCCGGGTGATCGCTCCGCAGGTCCTGGATGGTCAGACGGTATCCAGTTCCCTCATAAGGGATTTTCTGCTTGAGGGCAAGGTCCGTCGCGGAGGAATATTTCTGGGGCGTCCCTATACCCTACGGGGAAGGGTGATCCGGGGG
>NZ_WFVX01000204.1:0-3021 GCF_015491435.1 Thermosulfurimonas sp. | reverse complement strand
GCAGATAATCCGGATCGCACTGGGGTTTGCCGCAGGTGGCCGCGGGAACGGAGAGGCTCTCCCGCACCGGGGTGGTGTAGGGCAGGGGTTTCCCGGCCCGGTTATAGGGATGGTAGGGGTTCCCTTCGAAGGAAAGATGATTTCCCTGTTTTACCCTTACCCTCAGACCGCAGCGGGCGTTACAGGCCAGGCAGACGGTGTAAACCACGCGACCGGTTTCTTTTTCCGGAAGGCGCGGACCCTTCCAGCGGAGGGCCCCGGTGGGGCAGACCCGGGTGCAGGGCGGAGGCCAGGTGCGCCCGGCGCACAGATCACAGGCCAGATCCCGGCGCCGGAAACGCACCCCCGGGGCCGGGAAACGGCCGGTCTCTTCGATCCGGATCTCCAAAAGACGCTCCTCCGGGGGAAGCCCCCGGGTTTCGGCACAGGCCAGCACACAGGCCTGACACCCCATGCACTTTCGGGGCTCAAACTCAAGCCCCACCGCAGTCCAGGCCTCCTTTCCCCAGCCGGAAAACCCCGCGGCCAGGGAAAAACCCACCAGCTTGAGAAAATCCCTCCTCCCGGGCATCCCTCCCTCGGCTTTCCGGAATTATCGGAACTTTTAAGCGGAACCATAGAGATTGTCAAAAAGTTTTTAAAGATAAAACCCTAAGCATTGATTGGTCAATTCGATAAAAGTTCAGGAGGATTTGAGGGCCAGGAGGATGAAGAATCCGGCCTGGGGGTGGAAGCCTTGGCGGATCTCCGGGTTGGTGATGGGTCTTTCGGTTTGGGGAGGCTCAAAGAGGGTGCTCAGGATCTTTTTCTCCTCGAACCCGGTGCGGGAGAGCATCTCTCTCAGTTCGGGCAGGGAATAGAAACGGGCTCTCTGGTAGAGGGGGTGTCCGCGGCGTCCTTTTTCCTGGTAGAAGGCGGCCCAGGGGCTTTCCCGGAGGATGAGGCCCAGCACCAGGCGTCCACCGGGACTGAGCACGCGATAGGCCTCCCGGAGCACGTCCTCCGGGTAATCCACAAAACAGAGGGTGACCATGAGGAGGACCAGATCGAAGCTTCCCGTTCCCACCCCCACCTCCAGGGCCTGCCGGAAGTCGCGGCATACCCTCCTTAAGGCGGAAAGCTCCAGCGCATAGACCGAACGCCCGAAGGGTTTCTCGTACCAGTGGTCATAGTCCCGGGCCAGCCGATCGAAGACCTGGGGAATCCCTCTCATGCGGGCTTGAACCCCCGGGCGGTATAAAACCAGTCGCCGAAGGGGGAGGTCTCTAGGGCCGCAAAGCCCGCCTCCTTAAGGAAAGCGCGGGTTTCCTCCTCGGTTAAGCGTTCGGAAACCGGAGGCCCCATGGGAGTCTCTTTCTTTTGCCATTCTAGGACCAGGAGCCGTCCGCCGGGTTTAAGGAGCCTCCGGACCTCGCCAAGGAGCCGCACCGGGTCCTCCACCTCGTGAAGCACAAAGGCAAGAAGGGCGGCCTCGGCCACGGCCTGAGGCAAAGGAACCCGATAGGTCTCGGAGCGGATAAGTTCTATCTGAGGGATTCCTGAGGCCTTCTTCCGCACCTCGGCGAGCATCTCCTCCTCTACATCCACGGCGAACACCCGTCCCGAGGGCCCCACCCTTTGGGCGGCGGGAAGGGCGAAATAGCCCGTGCCGCAGCCGAGATCAAGGAGGGTTTCCCCGGGCTTAAGTTCCAGAAGCTCCAGGACCCTTTCCGGGGGAAGGTGTCTGCGGCGCTCCGGGGATTCCAGTTTGTGTTTCTCCCTGGGATCGAAGCGATGGGCCATCTCAAAGGACCTCCCGCAGGGTCTCGGCCAGGTGCCGGATCTCCCACTGGGCCTTGGGATGGGCCCGTTTCTCCACGAAATCGCGCCAGACGAAAAGCGGCCCGGTGGCCAGCACCGTGGTGGCCGCCCCCTGGGGGGTGATAAAGCGGGCGTCCTCCTTGCGAAGGCCGGACGCAACCAGCCGGCGATAGGCCTCCATGGCCCGCCGGATCTCTGCGGCATAGACCTCCCGATGGTCCTCAAAGGCGGGAGGAAGCACGAACTGATCCACCGAGGTGTAGCGGTGGGAGCGCTGGTTGAAGTTGAGCCAGGTGTGGCGCACGAACTGATGAGAAAAGAGCCGGGAAAAGCCCTCCACGATCACCGCAAGCCACCCGAAGGGTTCCTCTGCGGGAAGCTGTATTACGGTGACCGCCGGGAGGGAAAAGAGGCCCTCCTCCGGCTCCGGCCGCTCGAACCGGGGAAGGAGCCCGGAAAGCGGCCCCACATAGACCCTCTTTAAGGGCCAGCCCTCCCAGCGGAGGGCGGGAAACTCGGTAAAGCTTCGGTCCTCAATTCCTGCGGCGATAAGGGCCGCGAATTCCTCGTCGGTCAGGCTTTCGGCAAAATGGCGCAGATTGAGCTGGAGGGCCCCGGTTGCGGGGTCGTACCAGGCCTTGTAAAGGGCGGAAAGGAGATCCGCGGAAAGTTCTTTAGGCCTTACGGTTAAGGGAGAGTGGGCGAAGACGCTGGCGTGTCCCGAGGCCTTAAGACGCAGGAAAAAGCTCCTAAGTTTTTCCGGGTCCCGGAAGCGTTCCTCGGCAAAGAGGGAAAGCGGAGGGCTTTCGGCGTAACAGATCCGGGCCCCGAGGAAGCTCAGAAACAGGGTGCGGCGGAAGGCCTCCCCGCCGAGATCCCGGTAAAGCTGAAGCAGGAAGTTGCGGCGAAGTTCGGACCAGGCTTGGCGTGGATCGGTCATTGGTAACCTCCGGTGCTTCCGAAACCCCCGCGGGAGTCCTCACAAGGGGGGCCCGGTACCTCCTCAAGTTCTACCCCTTCGGCCACGCAAAGGAGCACCATCTGGGCCAGGCGCTCCCCGGCCGAGACCTTAACTGGCTCGGAGCCCGGGTTTAAGACCAGGATCTTGAGTTCGTCATCCTCTCCGCAGTAGTCAAAGTCGATGATCCCTGCCGAATGGGGGAAGAGGAGGCCTTTCTTGCGGAAAAGACTTGAGCGGGGGAAGACAAAAAGGGCGTAGGG
>NZ_WFVX01000203.1:0-24116 GCF_015491435.1 Thermosulfurimonas sp. | reverse complement strand
GGCCTCCCCGGAGGCGGGGGCGCTTCAGGGAAAAGGAGGGGAGGAGGAATTCGCCCAGTATCCAGCCAAGCCCGAGAGCTCCGGTCAGAAAAAGGAGGATCAAGAGCCCCGGCACCCCGATGTAGGGTCTAAGATGCTGGAAGAGGAAGCCAATGATTCCCCCGTTAAGCGGATAGCGAAAACGGGAACCCCAGGACTCGGGTACGAAACTTAAGCCCAGGCTGGAGGCCAGGGTGAGGGCCAGAACGCCTCCCAGGGCGTGCCGGGGAAAGTTTTCCCTCCGCAGGAAACGGACCCCGAGGAGCAGGACCAGAGCCACCAGGAGAAAGGCCGCAAACCCCAGGAGATTGAACAGAAACCCGGCCAGATAGGCTCCGGCCAGGCCTCCCCAGTTGTGGATATGGTTGGCCCCTACATGCCCCCAGCTTGGATCCTGGGGACGGTAGGAGAGCAGGGCCACCCCGGAGAAGGTGCCCACTACCACCAGAGCGAGCCCCCAGGGGTTAAAAGGTAACTTTTTCATGGAAAAAACGATAACCCACGGTCTTTGGGCTTACAAGAGAGAAAAACTAAGGGGAAACATATTTGGAAGCCACGGGGTTCGCGGGATCGAGAATCAGAATGTTTCTGAAGATTTCCAGCGCCCTGCGACGTTTACCCTGTTGGTAGAGATCCAGGGCCAGTTCGGTGAGGAAGGCCGTGTCGGTAGGGTAAAGGGTGAGCATTTTCCGGCACACCGCCTCGGCCTGGGCGTATTTTCCTTCCTTTCGGAGGGCCACGGCCAGGCGGAGATTACCGTAATAGTTGTAAAAATCTCGTTTCAGTACCTGATACATCAGGGCCTCCACCCGGGTCCAGTTTTTCTGAGCCAAGTAAGGCAGACTCAGTCCTAGTAGGGGTTCCACGGCCCCGGGAGCCACCGCCGCGGCAATCCGGTAATGGTGGATGGCATTGCGGTAGTGCCCCTCCAGATAAAAAAGCCAGCCCAGGCGGAGGTTGACGGTATATCCCCGGGGAAAGTTCTCGTAAACCGGAAGCAGGGCCTCCCGGGCCCGTGCATATTCTCCCCGTCTTTCAAACTGATAGGAAAGTTGATAGGCCCTTTTTATACGTTCATAATCCATGCCCCGGGCCGGAAGACTCCAGACCGGAAGTAGAAACAGGAGCAGAATTAATTTCCGCATGGCTTTAGAAGCGATACCCTACCCAGCCGGTGAACACCGTCTGGTTGACGGTGCGGGAAGAACTCAATTCCACATAGGTATTCCAGGTGGCCGTAAGTCCCACAAAATAAGCCCCCTGGTTATAGGTTATCTCGCCCGAGGCTCCGCCCTTATATTTTTCGCGGAGATTGTACACCACAAAACCGGCTCGGCGCACCGCAAAGACCTGTTGCCCCACCCATCCGGAAAGCCGAAATTTCCAGGGCCCCTGACTATGGGTGGCCGATAACTCCAGGGCATAATAATTGCGCAGGGGAAGGCCGAGTTTGGCCCGGCGGTGAGGATGGATATAATATCCGCTACCTTCCAGATATAGAACCCGGGAGCCGAATTTCAGAAAATAGCCCGCATGAGGGCGAAGCTGAAGGACTTCGAAATCGGTACGATGATGGTACTCGGAGTAGGCTACTTCCAACCCGAGGTTCCAGCGATAGGGAACAAAATAAAGCAGGTCTCCGAAGAGGATGCGGCCTTCGTCGGTGAGATCATCATCGCTGGAGATATAATGGCCCCCTAGGCGCAGGGATAAACGGGAGAAAGGGGTTCCGGTTCGAATATAAGCTAGGGTGTAGTCGGTTTGATCCAGGTCTTCATAGCCGGATTTATAGTTCAGATGAAGCTGAGAGACTGCGGCCTCCACCCCCTGATGTAATCCGTCGCCCAGGCTGCCGTATAGGGTAACCGCATAACCGTCTTTTTTGAGCTTGGAGTTTCCATAGTTGAGATAGGTGCCGTAAAGAGCCAGATATTTTTTAAGATTTCCGCTCCAACCTAGGCCGTTAGAAAGGGCTAAAGCAAACAGGGTCAGAGCCAGGAGAAAATTAATCCTCCCTTTCATCCTCTTTCCTCCTGATGGTGAAGGATCCACCGGAACTCTGGACTTTTATTTCTTCAAATCCTTTCTGCGGTGCCAGACGAGTATAAACCCTAAATCTTTGCTTACCATAGGAGATTTCCCCTTCCAAGTCAAGTTTTCCTAAGGCCCGGTAGCGGCCTCGGGGCTTAGGTAGAGAAGGATAGAGGGAGAGAAGCAGGAGATAAAGTTCCTTTTTCAGGGGAGAGAGCACCACCTCCAAGGGGAGATGATCCGTCCAGCGAAGATGGGGACGAAGAGCAAGAGGAATCTTGGGGGCAGCCAGGAAAAACCATCTCAGAGGGGAGCGGGTGGATCCGTCGTAGGCGAGAAAATAAAAGGCGGAGCCCCTCTGGACGAAATAAAGACGGGCCTTGCCATTGGTAAGATAGAAAGTCCCGTCCGGAGCCATCTCCACCCGAAGGGAGAAGGTTTGTTGGGATCCTTTCTGATCCCGGATTTCGTAAATATACCGATCCCCCAGGAGAAAATTCAGGGCATGCTGAAGACGTTTTTCCGGAGGGGCCGGTTCCAGGGTTTCTTCCTCTGCGGGTAGGGAAAAATCGCGGAATTCTCCGTTCCGTAGATAGGAACTGAATACAAAGGGAAGGGTGGGGCTCCCTATTTCAGGACCGCTTTGAATATGAATATGGAGATGGGGTTCCGGAGCATAACCGGAGCTTCCGCACAGCCCGATGAGGGTTCCTTTGACGATCCAGTCGCCCTTCTTTACCCGAAAGGTTTCCGGGCTGATATGGGCCAGCACCACATAGAAACCCCGCGGATCGTAAAGGATGATATGGTTGCCCCAGGGATAATCGTGGTTGGCCGATCCCGGAGCTTCGTCCGGAAGACCGTCCACCAGTTCCACCACCCTTCCGGTAACCGGAGAGAAGACCGGTTTACGGTAGGCATAATAATCGTTCAGATTCAGACCCTCTCCGGTGTGGGTGCGTCCTTCCTCGTCGGTGATGACCAGATCCAGGGCATAACGCCAGGCTCCTTTATGGGTGAAGCGTCCGTTCGGTCCCTGCCAGACCGTCCACCTGCCGCTGACCGGAACCTCCAGATCCGGATCACGGGGGAAACGTGTTTCCCGATGGAGGTAGTAATCCAGGGTCCTTTCCGGGGTGCCGCGATAGTAAAGGGTGAGTTTGCGGTAACGGGAGAGCCCCAGACTGTAGAGCATCAGTAAAGTGACCAGATTGAAGGGCAAGGCAAAGGCCGGAAGCCCGAATTTTTCCCAGAAGATACGGGAGGCCTCGGTGAGGGGCACGGCGATCACCGAGGCTATCAGGGCCAGAAGATAGCTTTCCGGCGAAGGGATCAGAAAAACGCCTCCTGTGGCCAGGGCGATGAGGACGAAATTGAAGTGATTGGGATCGGAAAAGGCCTGGTGTGCGGAACCGGTGAGGAGATAGCTGGTGAGGGTTCCGGCCAGGTAGCCCGCCAGGGAGAGGAGGGCCAGGATGCGGGAGAAGACCAGCAGTATGCCGAAGAGGATCAGGCCGGGCACCGGGTAAGGCATGAAGAAGATGGCTCCCAGAGAACGCAGAAATCCCTCCATCCAGAGGGGCAGGTGGAGATTCCAGAAAATTTCCGGGGGATGAAGGGCCACGAAGAGATTGGAATAGCGGTAAGAGGCCAGGGCTGCGGTAATGCTTCCCATCACGAAAGGAAGACTGAGCACCGGGAGTCGAAAATAGTAAGACAGGGCCGAGGATAGGCTATAGGTAAGAAGGAAGGTGAATATGCCCATAAGGGCCAGAAAAATAAGGCTCAAAGGGCCAATACGAAAGAAGTAACCGATGGAGAGTCCGACCAGTAGAGGATTATAGATATAGAAATCCAGGCGCAGGAAGTCTTCCCTAAGTCCCAGAAAACGGGCTGCAAGGTAGGCCGAGAGTACGCAAATCAGCCCGGATAGACCCAGATTGGGACTTAAGAGGGTGAGGAGGATAAGAATACCCAGTCCGGCCAGGGGATGGGGCAGGAAGAGGATGCCGGAGTAACTGTTCAGGATGGAGGTTATGACCGGTTTAAGGCCCTTCATCGAAGATGTTCAGGGATCCGCTCCCGATGCACCACGTCTTCCAGGGTTTCAGCCTCCCGGATTACCTCCACCTGTCCGGATTCCCCGATCAGGACCACCCGGGGGCGATAGGTGATGAATTGCATCCACTGGGTAAGGTTGTAGGCCCCCACCGGGGAAAGGATAAGATGGGTGCCTCTGGGCAGGGGAGGGAGCCAGGCGTTTTCCTCCACCACGTCGATGTTCATGCATAGAGGGCCGTAGAGGATACAGGGCTCCGGTGGCCCGGGCAGTTCGCGCTCTATTTCTATGCGAAAGTGGTACCAGAAGGCCGTGAAAAGCAGGTTTACGCCGGCGTCCAAGACATAGGCCCGACGGCCATCGGCGAGTCGTTTGGCGGATCTTACGGTGGTGATAAGGAAGCCGGCCTCGTCCACCAGGGCTCTCCCGATTTCGAGAATAAGGAGAGGGTAGTCGCGGGCCATGGTTCCCAGAAGAAGGGAGCGGGCAATCCTTTCCGCATACTCAGAAAGAGGGGGAATTCCCACCTCCGGGGGAAGATACAGGCCCTTAGGACGGCTCCGGGAGGGGAAGCCCCCTCCCAGGTCCAGGTATTCTATGTTCCAGCCGAATTCTTCTTCCAGTTTGCGGGCCAGACGAAGGAGTTTTTCCGCGGCCCGGGCATAAGCCTCGGGGTCGAGGATGAAGGTCCCCTGATGACAGTGCAGGCCCGCGACCTCCAGTCGGTCACCGGCGGCAATCCTCCGGGCCACACTCAATACCTCGCCGCTTTCCAGGTTAAACCCGAACCGATCCCACCGGGGATAGATCCCGGTGTCCATATTGATGCGCAGGCCTATCCGAATTTTCTGCCCCGTTTCCCTGGCGATCTCCTCCAGATCCAGAATCTCGTCCAGAGAGTCCACATTGATGCGGGCCCCTTCCAGGACGGCCTGTTTCAGGATTTCCCGGGGCTTATAAGGCCCGTTAAAGATGATGTTTTCTCCGGGTACCCCTAATCTCCGGGCCTTGTGATATTCAAAATCAGAAACCACCTCTGCGCTGGCTCCCTCCTGATGAAAGATACGACAGATGGCATCCAGGTAATTGGTTTTATAAGACCAGCTGAGTTCTACCCGCGGATAGTGACTCTCGAAGAGCCTTCGGAGATAGCGAAACTGGTCTCGAAGTCGCTTTTCGGAGAAGACGAAGAGGGGCGATCCGAATCTGCGCACCAGATCCTTTACCGGTACCCCGTCTATTTCCCGGCGCACCATGCGCAGAAGACCGCTTTTTTTGTCCCTGAGCAGGCCCACCTGGAGTTTGATGATGGAGGGTTTTTGATAGGGTTTTTTCATCTTTCTCCCCTGGTGACCATGCGTTGAAAGAGGTCCAGGTCGGTTACCAGATCGTCGGTGAATCGGATATAAAGTTTACCGGCCGGATATTCCCAGTCTCTTTCCGGTTCCTCTCCCAGAGCGGCCCGAAGTAATCTTTCAGGTAGATTGAGCCCCACCCCTACCGCGAAATAGATCCAAGCCGGGAAACGGGGATTGATTTCGATAAGATAGATGTCTTCCCCGGAGACGATGGTTTCCAGTTCAAAGGCCCCTCGCCAGCGGAAATGCCGGACGAATTTTTCGGCGGCCTCAAGAAGCCCGGGATGCTTCACGGTTACCCCGGTCCAGATCTTTCCCAGAGAGGTGATCCAGAGTTTCTTTATGGCCAGGAGACCGAAGTGCCCACCCTCTCCGTCTCCCACTCCCACCACGTTCATCTCCTCGCCCTCTACTATTTCCTGGATGATCACCGGATAGCCCCATTCGGCGGAAATACTCTGAAAATATTGCAGGGCTTCGGTGGAATTGTAGGCCCGAAAGGCCCGATAGAAGAGTCCCTTGACCATGACCGGAAAACGCAGACGGGAAAGAGCCCGCTGGAGTTCTTCATAGGAGGAAACCGCAAAGGTGGCGGGGGTTTTCAGGCCGGTGGCCTCGGCTATTACCGGTAGTCTATCTTTGGCCCGTAACTTGAAATGTTTACGGGTGGGAAGGAAACTGCGGACTCCTAACTCCGAAAGGCGGGGTTCCAGGTCTATAAAAAGGGGGAGTTCAGGATCGAGGGCGGGAATGACCACTTCGATTCCTTCTTTTTCTTGGATGTAAAGCAAACGATTAAGAAAGGGGGCCTCACCTTCGGAAGGATAGGGCATGAGATAGACCCTATCGATGAGGTCCGTGAGATAGACCCCCGGCTCCATGGCGTCATAGGCCAGCCCTACCACCGAGACCGGGATTGCTCCTTCCTTTAATCCCTTGATAATACCCAACCCTGGTCCGGGATTATCCACGGCGTTTATTCCGGAGACCGCCACCTTGATCATCTGGGTTCCTTCCAGAGGCCGTAGCGGGTAAGGACTTCCAGGAAGTCTTCCAGATCGCGCCGAGCTTCTTCCGGCGAGACCTCGTATTCCTGGCTCAGGAGCCGGGCTATCTCTTCGGGAGAAAGATCCTGACGCAGTTTTTCCAGGATAAAGAGGCCGGTTTCGTTTACTGTGTAACTGTTTCCGGTTTCAGGATCGAAAATGAACCCCTCCTCACTTATGGCCAATCGCCGAAGTTTCATTCCCCCTCCTGCATGAAGGGGATTTTATCCCAAAGAGGAAATCTTTTCAGCTTCTTGACTTCTTAGCCATTTGGCTATATAACTTTATAGTTAAGAAGACAAAGAATGCCGAGGAGGGTTTATGAAGAGGCTTACGCGGCGGTTTAAGGCCCTCTCCGACGGAACGCGGCTCTCCCTCCTGGTCCTTCTTTCCGAAAGGCCCTGCTGCGTGTGCGAGCTGGCCGCGGCCCTTAACCTCTCGCAGCCCACGGTCACCCGTCATCTGCAAAAACTCTCCGACGCGGGTTTCGTCTCCGCGGAAAGACACGGCTTTTTCCAGATCTACCGCCTCGCCCCGGAGGACGATGAAGCCCGGAGGCTTCTTGCGCTTACCTTTGAGGCCTTAAAGGACGATCCCGCGGCCGAAGCCCTTCGTGAGAAGCTCCGCCGGCTTGAGGTGGGGCCACCCTTTCTGCGGCAAGAGGCCTGCGGGGTCTGCGCCGGGCCCGAAGAAAAAACCCTTGCGGAGAAGGAAGGATGAAAGCCCTCAAGCGTCTTTATGAGATCGGGATCGGGGTCGCGGTCTTTCTCTTCTTTTTCTTCTTTCCCGCCCGGGAGCGGGTCCTTTCCGGGGCGCGGGAGGCCCTGCTGCTTGCCCACTGGTACGCCCGGGAACACGTGATCTTCTGTCTCATTCCGGCCTTTTTCATCGCCGGGGCCATAAGCGTTTTCGTCTCCAAGGAATCGGTCATGCGTTATCTGGGGCCTACTGCCCCCAAGCCGCTTGCCTACGGGGTGGCCTCGGTCTCCGGGACCATCCTTGCGGTCTGTTCCTGCACGGTGCTTCCGCTTTTTGCCGGAATTTATATGAACGGGGCCGGGCTCGGGCCGGCCACCACCTTTCTTTATTCCGGCCCGGCCATAAACATCCTCGCCATCGTGCTCACCGCCCGGGTGCTCGGAGCCGGGCTCGGGCTGGCCCGGGCGGTCGGAGCCATCGGAGCAAGCATCCTGATCGGTCTTCTCATGGCTCTGGCCTTCCATCGGGAGGAAACCAAACGCATGGCCGAATTTTCCGCTGCCCCTCCGGAAGAAGGCCGCCCCCTCTGGCAGACGGTGCTCTTTATGGCTACGCTGGTGGCTATCCTGGTCTTGGCTACCTGGGGGCACGGAACCGGGCTCTGGGAGAGGATCTACGTTTTTAAGTGGAAACTGGTCTCTGCCTCGGCTGCGGCCCTTCTCGTAGAACTTTACTTCTTTTTCCGGGTAAGTCCCATCTGGCTTTTCGCTACGGCCGGGGCTGCAGCCCTGGGGGAGGCCCTTTTCCCCGGGCATGCCATAGCCTTTCTTTCCGCTGTGGTGGTGCTTTCCGTGGCCCTGTGGCATACCGGAGGCGAGGCCCGGGAGTGGTTCGATTCCTCCTACTGGCTTGCACGACAGATCCTGCCTTTACTCTTTCTGGGGGTGCTCGGGGCGGGGTTCTTTCTGGGCCGTCCGGGGCATGAGGCCTTCATCCCCTCGCGGTTTGTGGCCGAACTGGTGGGGGGAAACGGGCTTCTCGCCAACTTCTTTGCCGCTATCTCCGGGGCCTTTATGTACTTTGCCACCTTAACCGAGGTCCCCATCTTGCAGGGGTTGCTCGGGGCCGGGATGGGGAAGGGACCGGCGCTGGCCCTTCTCCTTTCCGGGCCGGCGGTCTCCCTTCCGAGCATGCTCGTCATCCGCTCGGTCCTCGGCACCAAGAAGACCGCCGCCTATGTGGCCCTGGTGGTGGTCATCTCCACCCTCTGCGGGTGGCTCTTTGGAACCTTTTTCGGGGGTTAGAGGAGATGCCAGGGGATAAGCTTTATTCCCCCGGGAAGCGTGCCGGTCTCGTCCCCGGCATGAACCAGATAGAGTTTGGGAGGGGAGGGGAACTGATCTTTGAGAAGGAGAAGGTTTTCGGCCTCCCGGGGGCCGGGCTGCGAGGTGAGCTTGACCTCAAAGGCGTAAAGGTGTCTTCCGCAGCGCAGGATGAAATCCACCTCCCTTTCCCGGCCGCCGAGTTTTCGGAAGAAATAAAGTTCCCCGGAAAGAAGCACCGAGGCCGCATGCAGGTGCTGAAAGACAAGGTTTTCAAAAAGATGTCCCAGAAAGGTCTCGGGTATCTCTCCGGGATGGGTATAGCCCGCAAGGGCACAGGCCAGTCCGGAATCAAAGAAATAAAGTTTGGGGCGCTTGGCAAGCCGCTTGGCGAGGCTAGTGTAGTAAGGGCGCAGTCGATACACCAGACCGGAGGTCTCCAGAAGGTTGAGGTAGCGCGAGGCGGTGGGCTGGGAGAGCCCGGCGTCCCTTGCGGCTTCGCTTATATTGAGAAGCGAGGCGATGCGGCTGGCGAGGACCTCAAGGAAACGGTGAAAATCGGCAAGATCCGCCACCTGGGAGAGATCGCGAAGGTCTCTTTCCAGATAGGTGGCCACGTACCCCCGCCACCAGAGACGGGCCTCCTCCGGGGAGGAAAGAAAGGCCACCGGAGGGGTGAGACCCTTGAAGAGGATTTCTTCCAGGCTGAAAGGAGGTTTGGGGGCTTCCGGAAGAAGGTCTTTTTTAAGGAGCGCAAGGAGGCCCGAGGGACGCTTGAGGAATTCCGAAAGGCTGAAGGGACCGAGTTCCAGATAGACCGCACGTCCGGCCAGGGACTCCGCCACCCCTTTCATGAGGAGAAGATTGGCCGAGCCGGAGAGTACGAACCGGCGCGAACGGTCGCCATCCACGGCCTGTTTCACATAAAGGAGGAGTTCCGGAGCCCGCTGAACCTCATCCAGGATGAGACGTTTTTCCGCAAAAAGGATCTCCCGGGGCCGGTAGCGAAGAAGGGCCAGGACCTCGGGATCGTCCAGCGAAAAATAGGGCCATTCGCGGAAGGGGGACTCCTCGCGCAAAAGGGTACTCTTTCCCACCTGTCGGGGCCCGGTAAGGACCGTAACCGGCGAGAAGGAAAGCGCCCGGCGCAGGAGCCGGGCCAGATCCCGGGGATGGTATGCAAAATTATTCATAGCTTGAATAAAATTCAATCACAAGATGAAAAATTTGTAAAGGAGGTGTGCCATGGGGAAGGAGATCAAGATTCTGGGTCCGGGGTGCCCGAGGTGTGAGGCCCTTTATAACAATGTGATCCTGGCTCTTGACGAGCTGGGGGTCGAGGCCACGGTGGAGAAGGTGAAGGACCTCGGTCAGATCGCGGCCCACGGGGTGATGCAGACCCCGGGTCTGGTGGTGGACGGAAGGGTGGTCTCCCAGGGGAAAATCCTTTCGGTGGAGGAGGTAAAGGAGATCCTTAAGGAAGGGGCCTAAGAATGAAAAGCCCGGAAGGAGTGGGGAGAGGGGGCCCCCTCCGGGTCCTTTTTCTCTGCACGGAAAACGCCTGTCGTTCGCAGATGGCCGAGGCCCTGACCAATCACTTTTTCGGGGATCGGGTCCGGGCCTTCTCCGCCGGGGTGCGCCCCGGAGGGGTGCACCCCCTGGCCCGAAAGGTCCTCTCCGAGCTGGGAATAGAGACCTCGGGGCTGCGAAGCAAACACCTTAATGAGTTTGATGGGCAGGAGTTTGACCTGGTGATCACCCTCTGTGAGGCGGCCGCGGCCGAGTGTCCGGTCTTTTCCGGGGCGAAAAAGAGGCTTCATCTCCCCCTTCCGGACCCTGCAAAGTCAAACGATCCCGAGACCTTCCGCCGGGTGCGGGACCAGATTCTCTCCCGGCTAAAAGAACTCCTTGAGGAGGAAGCGATATGAGACGCAAAAAGATGCGCTTTTTTGACCGCTACCTTACCCTGTGGATCTTTATGGCCATGGCCTTCGGGGTGCTCCTCGGAAAACTGGTCCCGGGGACGGCCCGGTTTATCGAGCGTTTCCAGGTGGGGACCACCTCCATTCCCATCGCCATCGGACTCATCCTGATGATGTATCCCCCGCTGGCCAAGGTACGGTACGAGGAGCTTCCGGTGGTCTTTTCCAACAAACGCATGCTCGCCCTCTCCCTCATCCAGAACTGGGTGGTGGGGCCGGTGGTGATGTTCGTGCTCGCGGTGCTCCTTCTCCCGGATCATCCGGACTACATGATGGGGGTCATCCTGGTGGGCCTTGCCCGCTGTATCGCCATGGTCCTGGTCTGGAACGATCTCGCCGACGGCGACCGGGATCTGGCCGCAGGCCTCGTGGCCTTTAACGCCCTCTTCCAGGTCCTGACCTATTCCCTTTACGCCTACTTTTTCCTCTACGTCCTTCCCTGTCACCTGGGCCTTAAGGGCTGCATCATCAAGGTCTCCATGGCCGAGGTGGCCAAATCGGTCTTCATCTATCTCGGAATCCCCTTCCTCGCGGGGCTTTTGAGCAATCAGATTTTAAGACGCACTAAAGGCGACACCTGGTATTTTTCCCGCTTCATCCCCCGGGTCTCCTGGCTTACCCCCATCGCCCTTCTTTTCACCATCGTGGTCATGTTTTCCCTTAAGGGGCAGTTCATCGTGGATCTTCCGGTGCACGTCCTCCGGGTGGCCCTTCCCTATGTGGGCTACTTCTTCCTTATGTGGTTCGTGACCTTCTTTATCGCCTACCGCATGGGGATCTCCTACCCCAAGACCGTGGCCGTGTCCTTTACCGCGGCGAGCAATGACTTTGAGCTGGCCATCGCCGTGGCGGTGGCGGTCTTCGGGCTCAAGTCCGGACAGGCCTTTGCCACGGTGATCGGGCCCCTGGTGGAGGTCCCGGTCCTCATCTCCTTAGTCAATGTGGCCTGGTATTTTCGAAGGAGGCTTTACGGTGAAACCTCTTAGGGGGCCGGCGCTCCTTTTCCTCCTTCTTGCCCTTTTAGGGGTGCGGGCCGCCCCGGCCCTAACCCTAAAAGAGGCCCTGCGCGAGGCCCTGGCGAAGAATCCTGAAATCCTTGCCCGGGGCCACGAGGTGCGGGCCGCGGGAAGCGCCGTGCGGGCCGAACGGGGAAGGCTCCTTCCCCAGATAAACTTTACGGCTCAGGCAAGCCGCTTAAGTGACCCCGTGCCCGTGGTCTCCATCAAGGGGCCGGGAAAATTCCCGGCTTTTAGCCGCGACATCTACCTTTCCGAGGTGGATCTCGTCCTTCCCCTTTATGCCGGAGGAAGGTTGAGGAAGAGGGTCCGCATCGCGGAGATAGAGAGGGCCTTGAGGGAGAGCCTTAAGGATCAGACCGCACTCGACCTTCTGGCCAACGTGAAGGACACCTTCTATTTAGGACTCTATCTCAGGGAGCTTGTTTCGGCCCGGAAGAAGACCCTTTTAGCGTTGAAGCGGGAGGAAAAGGAGGCCGAACTTAAGCTTAAGGTAGGGCGCATTCCGCCTCTTGATCTCCTGCGCATAAGGACCCAGGTGCGGGCCGAGGAAGCGGCCCTTGCCGCGGCCCGGGAGGGTCTGCGCCGGGCCAAAGAGGCCCTCTCCGTACTCCTCGGAAGGCCTCCGGAAAGCGCCCTTGAGCTTGAGGGCTCCATCCTTCGCGTCCGAAAGCCGAAGGAGGTTTCGCCGGACCTGGCCCTTTCCTGCCGGCCGGACATCCTGGCCCAGAGGGAGGCGGTGAGAAAGGCCGAGGAGCTCGTGGCACTTGCCTTCCGGGAGCATTTTCCCGAGCTTGACCTTTACTCAAGCTACGGTCGTAAGGCCGGCTCCGGGCTCAACCATTCCGAGGAGGTCTGGGAGGCCGGGGTGCGCCTGAGGCTCAACCTTTTCAGCGGGGGGACTATCTCGGCCCGGGTGGCCGAGGCCCGCTCGCGGGCGCTGGCCGAAAGGGAGCGTTTGCGGCTCCTTGAACTTTCGGCCCGAAGGGAGATCGCGGACGCCCTCTCCCTCATCGCCCAGGCCGAAGAAGAAGTGGCCCATCTCGAGGCCGCAAGGGCCACGGCCAAGGAGGCCTTCCGGGTGGAGAGCCTGAGATACCGCACCGGGGCCGGCACGGTGACGGACATGCTGCTGGCGCAGGCGGCCTGGGCCCGGGCCGAGGCCGACTATCTTGCGGCCCGCTATCGCCTGGCCAAAGCCTACGTGGCCTACGAGCGGGCCACCACCCTGCTGGCCCGCGGCTGGCTCAAACTCCGTTGTTGGAATATCATAAATTCCGAAAGTAAGAATTCGGAGGAAGAAAAATGGGCAGAGAAATAGTGCTTCTTGGAGAGAAAGGGCAGATTACCATTCCCAAGAGGTTGCGCGAGAAATACGGTTTTGAGGTCCGATCCCCGGTCATCCTGGAGGAGACTCCGCAGGGCCTTCTCCTCAAGCCTTCCGTGGCCGTAGAGGTGAGGATCTTTTCCCGGGAGGAGGTTGAGGAATGGGTTAAAGAGGATCAATTGCGCGGAGAGGAAGAACGCGAGGAGATCCTTAAAAAATGGCGTTAACCGTCTTTCTGGACAGCAATGTCCTCTTCTCCATCGCCTACTCCGGTCCTGAGCGTTCAAGGAGTTATCTCCTGTTTGAGCTTGAGAAGAAGGGCAGGCTCCGGCTTTATATCTCCGAACTCGTTTTCCGGGAGACTGCGGTAAACCTGCGGCTTAAACGGCCGGAACAGGAACCCTTCCTTAAAAAGCTCCTTTCCCGTTTGACCATCCTTCCGGATCAACCCCTCGGTCTGCCTCAACTCGGGTTTCTTCCCCTCCAGGACCGGCTCATCCTGGAAACCGCGATCTCTAACGGCCTCCAGTTTTTCCTCACCGGGAATCGGCGCCATTTCGGTCCCCTTTACGGACGGAAGATAAAAGACACGCGGGTTCTTAGTCCCGCGGAATTTCTTCACCGAAGGTTCGGAGGGAAAGATGCGGAAGATTAAGATCCTTTTCGCTTTGCTCGTGGCGGCCGCGGTGGTGGCTTTTGCCGTGCACAAGGTGCGGGAGAAGCGGGCCGCCTTAAAGAGGTTACCCCCGCCGCGGGTCGTTCCTTTACCGGTTGAGGTGGCCCGGGTCAGGGTGGGAGTCCTTCCGGTTACCGAGCACTATTTAGGGGTAATCCGGCCCGTGCTTTCCGCCAAAATCACCTCCCGGATCACCGGCTATCTCCTTTCCGTAACCAGGTACGAGGGGGATTCCGTGGAAAAAGGCGAGGTGCTTGCCCGCATCGACGATACTCCCATCCGGGCGCGTATCGCCTCGCTTAAGGCCCAGATCAAGGCCGCACGGGTGACCTATCTCACCCGGAAACGGATCTTTGAGCGCGACCGGGTGCTCTATCGCCACAAGGCCATTTCCCAGGAGGCCTTTGAACTTTCGGAGTCCGCCTTACGGGAGGCCGAGGCCCGGCTTAAGACCCTTCAGGCCGAGCTTTCGGCCGCGGAAAACGACCTCACCTATGCCGTGATCCGGGCCCCCTTCTCCGGGGTGGTTACGGAAAGACTCAGGGAGCCCGGGGACATGGTGGTCCCCGGAGCACCCATCCTGGCTCTTGAAGACCCTTCCCGGGGCTATCGAATCTTCGTGGGCGTGCCCCAGGCCAAGGCCGCGCTCTTTAAACCCGGGGCCCGGGCGGTCCTTACCGAAGGAAAAAGGAGGCTTTCGGCAAGGATCTTTCGGGTTCACCCGGCGGTGGGGCCCGGGGAGCTGGCTACGGTGGAGATCAGGCTTGCCTACCGGCCTTTCGGGCTTCCCTCCGGGGCCCGGGTGGGGGTGGATCTCGTGGTCTCCAAGGTAAGGGGAGCCATCGTGCCTCTTCGGGCCCTCCTTGAGACCACAAACGGGACCTATGTCTTTCTGGCCCGGAAGGAGACGGGGCCTTTTGCCCGCATAGAGGTGGCAAGGGTCCGGGTCTTCGGCCGCGCGAAAGAAGAGGTCGCGGTCTCCGGCGCCCTTTCTCCCGGAGACCTGGTGGTGGTGGCCGAGGAATCCACCCTGCTTGCGCTCCATGCCGGCCAGAAGGTGCGTATAGAGGGGCCGAGACCATGAATTTCGTAGAGCGCTATTTAAGGAACCCCTATCTCATTACCTCGGTCATCGTGCTCACGGTGGTCCTGGGCTTCATGTCCTTCCGGAAGATGCCTCTCAATCTCTTTCCCGATGCCAACTATCCGAAGATCGCCGTGGTTCTGGTCTGGCCCGGGGCCTCGGCCGAGGACATGGAAGACAAGGTGGCCCGTCCGGTGGAAAAGGAGCTCGCCACGCTGGATCTGGTGCGCAAGGTGCAGTCCTCCTCGCGCGATGAGGTGGCCGCGGTCTCGGTGGAGTTCGAGTATAAAAAGAGTCTTGATTCCGCGGAGGTGGATGTCTCCGCGGCCTTAAATCGCATCTGGGCCTCTCTTCCCCGGGGGCTCCTTCCCCCGCGAATCTTCCGGGTAAGCGACGCCACGGTCCCGGTGCTTACGCTGGCGGTCTATCCCCGGCCGGGCTCGCCTCTTGATCTCGCCAAGGTGCGGCAGATCGCGGATAACGAACTGCGCGAGGCCCTTCTTCGCATCCCCAAAGTGGCGCAGGTAGAGGTCTTCGGGGGCTATTTTCCGGAAATAAGGGTGGAGGTTTCTCGGGATAAGCTTTCCCGCTACGGGCTAAACCTCGCGCAGGTCATCTCCGCCCTTTACGCCCAGAATCTGAACATTCCCGGGGGCCTTCTCATTCGCCGGAAGGATCAGCTCCTCATCAAGGTGGCCGGAGAAAAGCTTGAAAGGGAGAAGCTTCTGGATCTGGTGGTGGCCCGCACTCCCCAGGGCGAGATCCATCTGCGGGACATTGCCCGCGTGAAAACCCTTTACACCGAACGCGAAAGTTTCTTTCACGGAAACGGGCACCCGGCCATCGGCATCAACCTCCTGCGTCCGGAAAAGGGCCATGTCACCGAGACCCTTGAGGCCTTCCACCGGGCCTTTCCCAAAATCAAGCGCCAATTCCCGGATCTCGTCTTTGAGATCGCCGATACCCAGGAAAACCTCATCCGCACCTCGGTCTCCAATATGATTGACGCCCTGCGGGACGCGGTGGTCCTTACCGTGCTGGTGATCTTCGTGCTTCTCGCCCGGATGCGTATGACCCTCCTTGCCGCCATCTCCATTCCCTTCACCTATTTCATGACCTTTTTCGGTATGTGGATCCTCGGCTTTGAGCTAAACATTGTGACCTTAACCGCCGTAATTCTTGCCGTGGGGCTCCTTCTTGACGACGCCATCGTGGTCATCGAAAACATTGATCGGCACCACCATCTGGGAAAACCTCCCTTCCGGGCCGCGGTGGAGGGCACGCGCGAGATCATGCTGGCCGACTTCGCCGGCACCATCACCACCGTGGCCGTGCTGGTCCCCATCCTTTTTATCGGGGGCTATGTGCAGAAGATCCTGCGGCCGCTCGCCTCGGTCCTCATCCTGGCCCTTCTTTCCTCCTACGTGGTCTCCATCACCGTGATCCCTCTTCTCTCCCAGAAGATCCTTAAACCGCAGGGCGAGCGGAATATCCTTGAGCGTTTCCTCTTCCGGATAAGCGAGGGAGTGCTTGAGCCCTTAAGGAATTTCTTCGTAAGGCTTTTTGATTTTGCGGCAACCAAGAGGCTCCTTTTCATCGGGCCGCTCGGGATCGGGCTTCTGATGATAAGTCTCAGGCAGATGCCCCTTGTGGGTCGCGACCTCATGCCCCCCATGGACACCGGGATCATAAAGATCGCCTTTGAGACTCAGGCCAACACCTCCCTTTCCGAGACCGAAAGGATCGTAAACCGGATGGAGAAGATTATTCGGCAGACCCCGGGCTTCATCCGCATGGCCACCATGGTGGGAAGCGAACCCGGGGTGATCAGCTTCGGGGCCGAAAGGACCCCGCAGCAGGGGCTCATCACCGTGCACTTCATTGACCGCTTCCACCGGAAGGAAAGTATCTGGCAGATCGAGGACCGTCTCCGGCGCGAGTTCTTAAAGATTCCGGGGCTGCGTTACGTGCATGTCTATGACTTCGGGGCCACGCCCCTTTCCTCCATCGCCGCCCCTATCGACGTGATGATAAGCGGGCCGGACCCTAAAATCCTCGATCGTCTGGCCGACGAGGTGGTGGCCCGGCTCCATCGGGTGCGGGGGCTGGTCTCCATCTCCCGCAACTGGTATCCTGACAAACGCGAGATCCGGGTCCTTCCCAATCTGGAGCGTCTTACCCACTACGGGCTTTCGCCCCTTGATCTCGCCCGCACCATCCGCACGGCCTTTAGCGGCGCGGTGGCCTCGGTGCTCCGGGTCCCCGGGGAGGACGGCTATGTCATCCGGGTGCGCTTTCCGGAGAGCGAACGCTTAAGCCTTTCCGATCTCAAGACGCTCTTTATCCCTACCGCGAAAGGGCCGATCCCTCTTTCCGAGGTGGCCGAGATCCGGGCAGCGCAAACCCTTACCGTTTACAGACGCCAGGCGCTCTCCCCGGTGGTGGATGTCCTGGGCTACCGCTACACCACGGCCATCACCCATCTTCAGGGCCAGGTGAACCGGCTTCTCTCTGACCTTCCCCTTCCCCCGGGCTATCGCCTAAGCCAGGAGGGGGAGATCAAGCACATGAAGGAATCCTTCGGGCGTCTCAGGCGGGCCCTGATCCTGGCCCTGGTGCTCCTTTATTTTTCGCTGGTTCCCACCTTCCGGTCCTTCGTGGATCCGCTCACCATCATGGTGGCCATCCCGCTTTCCCTGATCGGGGCGGTCTGGGGGCTTCTCATCGTGGGGCGGCATTTCTGTATGCCCGCGGCCATGGGGATGATCCTCCTTTCCGGAATCGTGGTCAACAATTCCATTCTGCTTATTGATTTCATCAAAAAGGCCCGGGCCGAGGGGAAAGGCCGGCGCGAGGCCATAGAGGGGGCCATCCGGGTGCGCACCCGTCCCATCGTGATGACTGCTCTCGGCACCATCACCGGTATGCTTCCCATCGCCGCCGAAAGGGCCCTGGGGCTTGAGAGGCTTTCCCCCCTTGCGGTGGTGGCCATAGGCGGACTTTTCGTCTCCACCTTCCTCACCCTGCTTTACGTGCCCCTCTTTTATACGCTTTTTGAGGATATAAGAGACAAACTTTCAAAAATCCGGAGGAGGTTTTCCCATGAATAGTTCCCTTGCCATCATGACCGGAGGCCTTTTCGGCCTGGCTTTTGTCTCGGGGATGCTGGGCTTAGGGGTGGCCTTTGCCGCGGTGCCCTTCCTTTCCTTCTTTCTTCCGGATCTGGTAAACCAGGTCCAGCCCCTGACCCTTCTTCTAAACGGTCTTACGGCCCTTTTTGCTACTTTTGGGTTTGCCAAAAGCGGCTATGTGGAATGGAAAAAGGCCCTTCCCCTTTCCGTGGTCACCACCGCCGCGGCTCCGATAGGGGCCTTTCTCACTCGATTTATCCCGGTGATGGTGATCTGGGTAGCCTATCTTCTTTCGGTAAGCTATCTGGCCTACCGGCTCTTTAAACCTGTAAAAGGCGAGGAGGGCCGGGAGGAAAATTTTAAACTGGCCCTGATGCTTGCGGTTCCCATTTCGGTGCTCGCCGGTTTTCTGGGCATCGGCCCGGGGTTTCTTCTCATGCCCACCCTCATTCTTCTGGGATTCGAGCCCAAGAAGGCCGCGGGTATCAACGCCTTTGCCGTAACCCCGCCTTCCTTCTCAGCCCTCATCCCCCACCTGGGGACCGCCCACTGGGATCCTCTTCTTACCGGCGCCCTTATCGGGGCCGGCGTGGTAGGGGCCTTCCTCGGGGCAAGGTTCACCAGCCTTTATGTGCCGGGCAATCGTCTGAAACAGCTTTTCGGTCTTCTTATCGTGATAATGACCGCTTACAAAATCTATACTTTAATAGGAGGTTAGCCAGGAGGAAAAATATGCTATTTCAGAACATCCCGATCGAAACTGAAGATCCGAAGTCCTTTGTTTTTGGCCCAGGCCAGAACTATAGCGTCCACCATATCAATTTTTCGCCGGGCAAAAATCTTCAGAGCTTGCCGGTAAACTTCTATTTCCCCTACCAATCCCCGATAATCAAGAAGCCGGAGGAGTTTATCGGCAATTTCTTCGCGAGGGACAGTGTAAATCTTGAGAAGCACATAGACCGTTTCTGCAAGAACACTTTCAGGAATAAAGGCACGTTCTGTACCGCTCCTTACCCGTTCCCAGAAAGCGCAGGCTTTTCTGAAATGTTCCTGGTGGTCTCCGATGAGATAGCGGATGATAACGTTAGTGTCCACTACTACCACCGAACTTTTCACGCACCACCTCCGCCCATACCTCTTCCTTGGAAAGCTCTCTTTGGGGTTGGGCGTATTTTTTTAGGGAGCCGGCCAGATCCTCAACAGGTTCAATTATTACCCGACGGTCTTCTAAGATGAGACGCAAAACTCCAGAGCCCAGAGCCTCTCTGATCTTTTTGGGAAGGGTGATTTGCCCTTTCCGGGAGACCTTGACCGTCTTTACCACCATACTTCATTCCTCGGGAAGTTTTTTAATTATTGTAAAGCAAGATTTAAAAGTAAAGAAGTTCCTAAATAGGAGGTTAGCCATGAAGCGTATCTGGGCCGCAATTCTTATCCTTCTTCTTTGTACCGTTCCGGTCCTTGCCGGAGAAGGGGCCACGGACAATTCCCCGGACTGGTTCTTCCCTAAGTGGGCGGCGGAGGCTCCCAACAACCGGCCCATCAAGGTGCTGGATACTGAGGCTCCTCTTGGCCGCTACGCCTTAAAGACCAAGGAGATCGGACTTAAAGATCTGGCCCGCATTCACGGCCATCTCTGCGATGGACTGGCCTTTGCCTTTGTAGCCTTAAGGCAGGCCCTCTTAAAGCTCTTTCCCGATGGAGTGGTGGACCGCACGGATATCCGGGTGGTTACCCGAAACAGCCCCTGTTTTGTGGATGCCGCCACCATGATGACCGGGGCCCGCATTAATTTCATGACCGTGAGGGTGGATAACTCCCTGGGCTGGGAATTCATCGTCCAGAGAATTTCCACCGGAGAGACCTATCGGGTAAGGCTTAAGTCAGGGTTTATTCCGGAAGATTTTAAGAAGATGGAGGAGGATATCCGGGCCCGGCGCAGGAAGGGGCTTCCGGTCTCAGCCAAAGAGATCGACCACTACGAAGAGCTTCTTTCAGCCTTTATCCGCAAGATCCTTTACACCCCGCCTGAACGGTTCCTCATCCTGGAGCGACTCCTCCACTACGAGTTTCATTTCCTGGACCTTTTCGGCCCCCGTGGGGATGTAATCAACAAAAACATGCCGCGATAGTCTTTACTTTTCGGGCGAGGCCAGATACCTGAGCCACAGGTAACCTATGAGGCCCGCAAGGAGGGAGGCCAGAAGGATTCCCATTTTGGCCTGTTCCAGAAGGATCTTTTCTCCGGGAAAGGAAAGTTCGGCCATAAAGATACACATGGTGAAACCTATGCCGGCCAGAAAACCCACCCCGATAAGGTGCGGCGTCCTCACTCCGCGGGGTAAAGGGGCTATTCCCAGACGGTTGAGTAACCAGGCCGTGCCCGAGATGCCTGTGACCTTTCCTATCACCAGCCCCAGCACGATGCCCAGGGATACGGGGTGATGGAAGATCCCGAGGATCTTCTGTATTTCCAAATGAAGTCCGGCGTTGGCCAGGGCGAAGAGGGGAATAATTCCCAGGGCCACGGGAAGGTGCAGGGCATGTTCCATTTTGAGGGAGGGGGGCTGCACACTTTCCACCGCGGCATGGATGGCCTGGATCACTTCTTTCTGGCCGGGAGTGAGAGTGTAGTGAGGGTAAGTAGGCCGGTCTTCGCAGGCCCGCAGGAGTTTCTGGAGCACATCTTTAAAGTATCTGGGAATGAGTTTGGGGCGGCTGGGAACCGCTAAGGCGGTGAGCACTCCGGCAAGGGTGGCGTGTACGCCGGAGGAAAGCATGAACCACCAGAGGACCACCCCTCCGGCCAGGTAAAGCCCGCTCCGGTAGAGACCGGCTCGATTGAAGATCCAGAGCAGGCCCCATACGGCCATGGCCCCGGCCAGGGCTTTAAGATTCAGGGTCTGGGTATAAAAGAGAGCGATAACCAAAACCGCTCCCAGATCATCCACAATAGCCAGAGCGATGAGAAAGGTGATTAATCCCCGGGGAATGTGGCGGCGTAGCAGCACCAGGACACTTATAGCAAAGGCAATATCCGTGGCCATGGGGATGCCCCATCCGTTAAGGGTGGGTTTTCCGTGGTTGACCAGGGCATAGAGAAGGGCCGGGAGCACCATACCTCCCACCGCTGCCACCACCGGAAGGAGAGCTGCCCGGGGATTGGAGAGTTCCCCCACCAGGATTTCCCGTTTTATCTCCAGCCCGATCAGGAAGAAGAAAAAGGTCATGAGCCCTTCATTGATCCAGTGATGCAGACTCATGCTAATTTCTCCGGAACCGAAACGCAGAGCCAGTTCCTGTTCAAAGAAATGATGATAGGCTTTCCCCAGCGGGGAATTAGCCATAACTAGCGCCACTACCGTCATAAAAAGAAGGATCAGGGCCGAAGCGGTCTGACTCCTGATGAATTCTTCCAGGGGGGTGAGAAGACGATCCACCGCCTTTTCCCAGGGGGCATAAAGACGAAATTCTTCGGGGAAATAGAAGGAATTTTTCATCCGTTCACCGGCCCTTCAATATAGCTGAAAACCCCTCATCCGACGAGCCCTGTTCTTTCCTTGACATCTAAAAATCAAAATGGTAATAATTCGTGCCACGAAATTTAAACTAGTAATACTTAAGGAGGTGAACATGCGGAAGGGGTTAGGGTGGTTTTTGCTCCTGTTGGCTATCTGGCCCGGATGGTCCTTTACGGTCCTGGCAGCCGATGATTCTCCCGAGAAAAGCTCCTCTCAAGCAGGTGAGATAGTGATAACCGCCACCAAAACTCCTCATCCCCTGAAGGATGTTCCGGTGGAAACGGTGGTTATAACCCGGGAGGAAATCGAACGTTCCAGCGCTCAGACGGTAAGCGACCTCCTGCGCTATGTTCCCGGGATCTTTGTGCGGGGCGAGGATGCACCGGGCATTTCCAGCTGGCGGGCCAGGATAAGGGGATTGAGCTTTAACGACGGTTACGGACTGATTCTGATCGATGGAGAGCGGGTAAGAGGAGAGGGAATGGGAGACTCCGGCATAGGGCTTAATCAGATTCCGCCCCAGATGATCCAGAGAATAGAGATAGTTAAGGGGCCCGGCTCGGTCCTTTACGGTAGCGATGCCCTGGCGGGAGTGGTGAACATCATCACCAAGCCCGCCCCCGAGAGAACCATCTACGGTCTGGAGGGAGCCTACGGAACCTATTGGACCAACATGGAATACTCCTACTGGGGCACTAGGAACGGCCCCTGGGGCGCTATTTTCCAGGCCGCTCGCGAGGAATCCCAGATGGGACAATACGGAGTAAAACGATCGCGGGATGAAAGTTTCAAAAGGGAAACCCTGCTCTCCAAACTTTCCTATCAGTTAAATTCACGTCTGAGCCTGGGGCTTAAATTCACGGCCCAGGAAGAGGAACGCTGGATCGATTATAAAACCCAGGATACCAAGGTAAAGAGAAAGGGTTATAAGTATCGTCTGTCTCCTCACCTGCGATGGGTCTTTGAGGACGATTCGGAGCTCATCTTACGGGCCTATTATTATGACTGGAAGTTCGACGCCCATTCCTATGGCACCGATCCCTATCCTTATGCCCTCTATCACGGAGATATGTACTATCGGGATGTCGAAGTTCGCTATCATAAGCCCTGGGGAATGAGCCATCTCTTTACCCTGGGGGGCGAGTATCGTCAGGAGGAGCTGGATTATACCTTCTCGCATCGAAAGCTGGATATTACCGCCCTCTATCTTCAGGACGAAATAGAGTTACATCCGGGGCTCCCCCTGGAATTGGTGGCCGGAGCCCGGCTGGACCATCATTCCAGGTACGGCACAGAACTTTGCCCTCGGATAAGTATGCTGCTGAAGATCGACCCTTCTACCCGGGTAAGGGCTTCGGTAGGCAGGGCCTTTAAGTCTCCCACCATCCGGCAGGCCTTCTATACCGAGCCCTATCCACATGGAGGATATTTCTATGTGTCCAATCCGGATCTGGATGCCGAGACCTCCTGGGGATATTCCCTGGGAATAGAACGTACCCTGGGGCCTCTCTGGAGCAATATTACCTTTTTCCGAAATGATGTCCGGGACATGATCGTTAAGTATTACACCTACCGGGACATCAATAACGATGGAGTTGCGGAAAAGATCAGGACCTTCAAGAACGCTCGCAAGGCTTACACTCAGGGTATAGAGGTGGCCCTGCGGTGGACCCTGATTCCGGATCTCTTAACCCTCAAGGCCGGCTACACCTATACCGATACCAAGGATCGAGATACGGATAAAGATCTTCCCTTTGTCCCCCGGCATAATCTGGCCGGCCATATCTTTTTCCGCTATCGTCCCCTGGGGCTTTCTCTGGATCTGGGCCTCCAGTACGTAGGAAAGATGTATCTCAACACCTCTAACACCGAAGAGAGCAGCAGTTATTCAGTGGTGGATGTAAAGCTCATCAAGTCCCTCGGGGAACATGCCTCCTTTTCTCTGGAGGGCAACAACATCTTCGATTCGGACTACGGAGAGCCGGATCGCCAGTGGTGGGGAGCCACCTGGCTGGCGCGTTTCAAGATGGATTTTTAAAAAATTCTCAAGGAGGGAAAAGACATGAAAAAGGGTTTGTCCCTGCTCTTTCTTCTGGTTTTCTTGTCCCCGGCCTACGCCCATTTTTTGTGGCTGAACGTGGACGATTATACCCCCGCTCCCGGGCAGGAGATCCGCATCACCCTGGGATGGGGGCACCAGTTTCCTCAAACTCCGGTTCCTCCCCGGGCTGAAATGGTCCGAAGGATCTCCCTTTTTCTGATCGATCCCCAGGGTCGGAAGATCCCCCTGAGCATACCTTTAAAAGAGGGAAAACCTCAGCCGGTAAGGGTTCGTCTGCACCAAAAGGGAGTGTATCTAGCGGTAGCTCTGGCCCGACACTTTGTTTCCAAGACCACGGAGGGATACTTCTATCGATCCCGCCTGGAACTGAAAGACAAGGAGGTCCTGTATTCCAAATGGTCCGAGACCACCGCGATAGCTATTATAAGTGTGGGCCAATCCCGGAAGATTCCGGTATCCAGGCTTAACTCGAACTTCTATCTTCTTCCCCTTGAGAATCCTTCCTTGGTGCAGGAGGGGGAGGTCTTCCGGGTCCGGGTGGTCTTTAAGGGAAAGCCCTGTCGCACCTGGGTCTATGCTACCTATGCCGGGTTTAGCCCTTTTAAGGATACCTACGCTTGGACTATCCGAACGGATCATCAGGGCCTGGCTCCGATTAAGCTACTCAAAAAAGGGCCCAGCTGGTTGCTGAGGAGTGAATTCACCGAACCCTATCCGGATCCCCGTAAAGCCGAGATGGCGAGTTATAAATGTACCGTAACCT
>NZ_WFVX01000202.1:0-2873 GCF_015491435.1 Thermosulfurimonas sp. | reverse complement strand
CTCAAGAGGGAAAGTGATCAACGCTGGGAGGAAATGAATCGACGCTGGGAGGAACTCAAGAGGGAAAGTGATCAGCGCTGGGAGGAGATGTTAAAGGAAGTCAGGCGGGTGGATCGAAGAATAGATCGCACCATAGGGGCCCTGGGGGCACGGTGGGGGCTTTATTCCGAACATGCCTTTCGCGAGGCCCTGGCTGAAATCCTTTCTGAGTTCGGGGGCTTCCAAGTCAGTCGCTATCTCGCCTACGACGAGACCGGGCAGGTCTTCGGACATCCGGATCAGGTGGAAATCGATCTCCTCATAAAAGACGGTAAGGTGTGGGTAGCGGAACTTAAAAGCTCGGTGAGCAAGGCCGAAGTGTACGCCTTCGAACGCAAGGTGCGTTTCTACGAGGAAAAGGAAGGACAAAAGGTGGAGCGCCGTCTGATCATCTCTCCCATGGTGGATCCCGAGGCCCGCAAGGTAGCGGAAAAACTCGGTATCCAGATCTTTGCCCAGCCCGAAGACCTTGAGGAAGTCCAGGTCTTTTAACCGTTTTCCATGAGCTCCCGCTTCACCCCCATGTTCCGCCAATACTTCGAGATCAAGAGTCGCTATCCGGACTGTATTCTCTTTTTCCGGCTGGGAGATTTTTACGAGATGTTCTTTGAGGACGCCGAGGAGGCCTCGCGTCTTCTGGACATCGCCTTAACCTCGCGGGAGGCCGGAGGGGGAAAGCGGGTACCCATGTGCGGAGTCCCGGTGGCCCATGCCGCGGCCTATCTCCGCAAACTGGTGGAGGCCGGAAAACGGGTGGCCATCTGTGAACAGGTGGAAGACCCCAGGGAGGCCCGGGGGCTGGTGCGCCGGGAGGTGGTCCGGGTGGTCACCCCGGGGCTCTTTCTGGATCCGGAAGGGCTTTCGGATAAAGAGAATCATTACCTGTGCGCCCTTTTCCCCGGGCGCCGTTTCGGCCTGGCGGTGCTGGAACTGTCCACCGGAGACCTGCGGGCCACGGTTCTCGAAGACCGGGAAGCCCTGCATAACGAGATCTTCCGTCTCGAACCCCGCGAGATCCTGGTCCCCGAGGGATTTCCGGAAAAACCGCTGGAAGAATTCCGGGGACTTCTGCCTCACCTCTCCTTCACCTTTCGCCCGGCTCCGGATTTCCAGGAAAAACGGGCCACCGAAATCCTCTCGGCGCATTTCTCCGTGGAAGACCCGGCCGGGCTCGGTTTCGGAGACCTTCCCGAGGCCCTGCGGGCCCTGGGAGCGGTTCTGGCCTATCTGGAGGAAAACGAACGGGAGGCCCTGGGACGCATCTCCCTGCCGCGACCCTATTTTCCCGGACAGCACCTGGTCCTGGACGAGGCCACCAAAAGGAACCTGGAGCTGGTTCGCAATCGTTTCGATGGCTCGGTACGCCATTCCCTCCTCTGGGTACTCGACCGCACCCGCACCGCCATGGGAGGCCGCACCCTGCGGCACTGGATCCTTTATCCTTTACGCGATCCAGAAACCATCCGCTCGCGCCAGGAAGCCATCGAAATCCTCTTGGAGGACCAGGAACTTCGCCGGGCCCTGCGCGAGGCCCTCACCCGGGTCCCGGACCTGGAACGCCTGGCCACCCGTTGCGCTCTGCGTCTGGCCGGCCCGCGCGACCTGGTGGCCCTGCGAGGGGCCCTTAGCGAACTGCCCCGTATCCGGGAGCTGCTGTCCCCGACCCCGGGGCTCCTTTCCCGTCTTCGGGAACGCCTGGCCGATTTCTCCGCCCTGGAGGAACGGCTCACCCGAACCCTCCTGGACGAGGTCCCCGCCAGCCCCCGGGAGGGCGGCCTGGTGCGGCCCGGAGTGCATCCGGAACTGGACGAACTGCGCGATCTCAAGGAAAACGCCCTGCGCTATCTCTCCCAGATCGAGGAAAGGGAACGCCGTCGCACCGGTATCCCCAACCTGCGCGTGGGCTACAACCGGGTCTTCGGTTATTATATTGAGGTCACCAAGAGCCATCTTTCCCGCGTGCCTGAGGACTACATCCGCAAACAGACCCTCGCAAACGCCGAACGCTTCATCACCCCGGAACTCAAGGAATTTGAGGCCCGGGTGCTTTCCGCAGACGAACGCATAAAGGAACTGGAATACCAGATCTTCCTCGAATTACGGGAGGCGGTGGCTGAACAGGCCGAGGGCCTGCGCGAGACCGCCCGGGCCCTGGGAGAACTGGATGCCCTGCTTTCACTCTCCGAGGTGGCGGAGGAAAACCGCTATGTCCGCCCGGAGATCACGGAGGAACCGGGGATCGAGATCGTGGAGGGGCGACATCCGGTGCTGGAGAAGGTGCTTCCCGCCGGCAACTTCGTGCCCAATACCGTAAGGCTCTCGCCGGAGGACTCCCGGCTCCTCATCATCACCGGGCCCAACATGGCCGGAAAATCCACCATTCTGCGGCAGACCGCCCTTATCGTGCTCCTGGCCCATATAGGGAGCTTCGTTCCCGCGGAAACCGCGCGCATCGGTCTCTGCGACCGGATCTTCAGTCGCATCGGAGCCTCGGACGAGCTTTCCCGGGGGCGTTCCACCTTCATGGTGGAGATGGCCGAATGCGCCAACATCCTGCACAACGCCACGGAAAGAAGCCTGGTGATCCTGGACGAGATCGGCCGGGGAACCAGCACCTACGACGGGCTTTCCATCGCCTGGGCGGTGGCTGAATATCTCCATCGCCGCGGAGCTCTGACCCTTTTTGCCACCCATTATCATGAGCTTACCGAACTGGCCCGGGAACTCCCCGCGGCCCGCAACTTTAACGTGGCGGTGCGGACCTGGAAGGATCGCATCGTATTCCTTTACCGCCTGCAACCCGGACCGGCCAGCGAATCCTACGGGGTCCAGGT
>NZ_WFVX01000201.1:0-4460 GCF_015491435.1 Thermosulfurimonas sp. | reverse complement strand
GGAGATGTGTATAAGAGACAGGGGTACCATTAATCCCACCCAACCCACGATACCGGCGGCAGCCACCCCGGCTCCCACCGTAAGGGCGGCAAGGGCCATAATCAGAGCCCTTTCCTCCTCCACCGCCACCCCCAGACTCCGGGCCTCATCCTCGGAAAGGGAAAGAAGATTGAGGCGAAATCTCAAAATATAGAGGCCTAAGAGACCGATAACTATGGGCCCAAGGGTTCTTCGCACCGCCTCCCAGTTGCTCAGGGCGAAACTTCCCATCATCCAGGTCACGATCTCCGCCATCCGATGGGGATCCACCAGGAATTTGATCAGGGAAACCAGGGCCATAAGACCGGCGGAGACGATGACCCCGGAAAGAATGAGACTCAGACGGGAGACCTCTCCGGAAAGTCGAGCCACCCCGTAAGTCAGAACGGCAGCCAGATAAGAAAAGAAGAAAGCGGCCAGAGGGATAGGCACCCGGGGGAACCAGGCCACCGCCACCGCACACCCCAGCGCCCCTCCGGCCGAAAGCCCCAGAAGATAGGGATCCACCAGAGGATTCCGAAAAATGGCCTGAAGAGCCGCTCCGGAGGAGGCCAGGGCCGCCCCCACCAGCCCGGCCAGAATCACGCGCGGCAGGCGAATTTCCCAGATAATATTCACCAGAGCCGGACTGACCCCGGCCTTCGTTCCCTGTAGCCTCCCCTCAAGGATGCGGAGAGGGAGGAAGGGTTCAAAGCCAGCCGGCCCCACACAAAGAGAAAGATACAAAATCAACACCCCTCCCAGCACTATGATCCAGACCCCGACCTTAGAGGGCATGGGCCTCAAATTCTCCGACCAGGGCTGAAAAAGAAAGCCCGCGAAATCTTTCGGGATAGAGCTTCATCGCCGCCCATAGGGTTAAAAGAGCCACCCTGGGAGACCAGGTGGACCAGGCCGGGGCCTTATAAACGGCCCTGTGTTTTACGGCGGTCACCACGGCTAGCCTTCGATCCCGCAAGACCTCTTTCGGACCAAAGGGAGCGTTTCCCCAGATGAAAATGACCTCCGGGTCCCAAAGGACGATCCTTTCGGGAGAGACCCTGGGATAGGGATGATCCAAGGTTTCGGCACAATTTTTTCCGCCGGAAAGACGCAGCAGATCCGCCACCACTCCTTGTCCCCCGGCTACCTGACAATGACATCGATCTCCCCAGAGCCAGAGGACCCGCTTCCTGTGCTTAAGACCCTGAAGGCGATCCTGAATCAGAGAAAAGATTCCCTCCATGGCCTTTTCCACCCGGTGAAGCCTTCTCTCTCGACCGAAAACTTGAGCCAGAAGTTTCATACTGCGGTAAAGATCCTTAAGGCTTTCCGGGGCAAGGGCTATTACTACGGCTCCGCTCTTTCGGGCAAAATCTTCCAGCAACTTGAGACCTTCCGGACGATAGGACCAGGTCACTATCAAATCCGGGGAAAGAACCGCTAATGCTTCCAGGTTAATCTGGGTGGCGGTGCCCACCGTGGGAATCGTTCTCAGCCATCCCGGCGGCGAGGTTTTCTTCAAAAGATCGCTATAGCGTTTGGCCCAGAGGCTGATGCCTACGGTCTGCTCCCACAGATCAAGATAGGGAATGAGCTCGTAGCCGATAAAGAAAACCGCTCTTTTTACCGGAACCCTCACTTCTACCCGACGACCGGCGGCATCCTGAATCACCAGGACTCTGGAGGCCGCGGGTCTGACCTGGAATATGGTCCAGAGGAAAAACAAAAGAAGAAATGGCCTTGGTAGCCTCATTACAGAAGACCGCTCTGGAGCCCCTGGAGGATTCGAACCAATTCCTCCCGAACCTCTTCTGAAAGGGGAAGTTTTTCTCCCCGAAGGAGGGCCGCGGTGAACTCCGGACGCACGTAAAGTTTCCCCACCACCGGCAGATTCCTCCGAAGGATCTCCTCTTCGAGGATCCCTTCGGTCTCCGGGGTTATTCGGTTAAGAACCACCCCTGCAAAACGGGCCCCGGAACCGGTAGCCAGATCCCGTATTCTTTCCGCCAGGGCCACCGCCTCCAGAGAGGGTTCCACCACCGCAAGTACTCCATCTACCGCTGTCTCCAGACCCCTTCCGAAGTGTTCCACTCCGGCTTCGGTATCCACCAGAACGATCCCTCCGGGTGAAAACTCGAGTCTTTTCAGAAATTCCCGGGCCACCACCCCCATGGGGCAGGCGCAGCCCTCCCGGGCCTGAAGGATCTTCCCTACCACCACCAGAGACAGATTCCCCCTGCGGGCCACGTATTCCCCGGGGAGGTCCTCCGGAGAAATTCTGTGTTTTTCGAAAAGACCGAGTTCCTCCCGGCCCTCTTTTCGAATTCTTTCCCGGAGTTTTTTACGTACCTCGGTTTTGCCTCCGAGAAGGTCCATGAGGGTAGGAGGTGGATTCTCAAAACCCAGCATCCGATAAAGCCCCGGATTGGACTCATCGGCATCCACCACCAATACCTCCCGGTTTTGCTCGGCCAGAAATTCGGCCAGCAGGGCAGCCACGGTGCTTTTTCCGCTTCCTCCCTTACCGCTAATTACTATCTTCATCGTGGCCTCCTTTCCTTTAGGAAATTAAGAAAAGTCGGTGGGCCGGGGCGACAAGGATTTCCGTAACCCAGTTTCTGAAAAGATAGCGATACTCCTCTGCCTCCTGAAGGGTTATGGTGTGGCGCAGGATCTTGCTCTCAAGATTTCGCAGCTTTTCGGGTGCTCGGGTAAAGGACCTCCTGGTTCGAAGAAAAAGGAGATTTTCTCCCCGGGCATTGAGAAGAGTATAGACCTCTTCATCCATATCCTCGGAAAAGGAGGGAAACCCCATCAATTGGAGGGCCCTTGCGGCACAGCCCCGGTTATAGGCACACACGGAAAAATCCCTCAGGTTCTTTTCCTGGACATAGGACCTGAACACCAGGCCGGCTCTCCAGCCTATAGCCAGATAGGGACAGAGATGACCGTGCCTCCGCACTACGGTTTCCAGGGCCGTGAAAAACATGGTTGACCTCAATAACTGAATTTCAATTCCATAAACCAAGTCCTCCCCGGGGCTCGATAATAGTTTTGGGAAAAATCAGACTTATAAATCCTCTTGTCATGCGTAGCACTTTTATATAAAGTGTAACACAAACTTAAACCCGGTCCGGGTCCCCTGTCAAGGGGTTCGGCTGAAGGACTTTGGGGATCGGTTTTAAGCGAGTAAGTTTTTAGGACACGGGAGGTCCTATGACTCTCTGGTGGGTTATGGAAAAGGGTGGGTTTTTGATGTGGCCCCTTCTGGGCTGTTCGGTGCTGGGGCTGGCCGTCTTTCTGGAAAGACTAATTCGGCTCCTCGGGGCCACTTCCCGCGACAGGGACCTGGTGGAACGAGTGGCGGAAAGGGTGCTTGCCGGGGATCTCGAGGGAGCCCGGAGGGAGGCCGCCCGGGGCAGGGGTTCGGTGGCCCGTATGCTCTACGAGGGGCTTTCCATGGGGTTTGCGGATCCGGAGACCGTGGAACGCCTCCTTTCCTCCGCGGCGGAAAAGGAACGGGCCGAACTTTCCCGCTACTTCGGACTGATGGCCCTGGTCGGAAACCTGGCTCCGCTCCTGGGTCTTCTGGGGACGGTGATCGGAATGATTCGAGCCTTTCAGACCGTGGAGGCCCTGGGAGAAAGGGTCACCCCCTCGCACCTGGCCGGAGGAATATGGGAGGCCATGCTCACCACCGCCGCAGGCCTTACCGTGGCTATCCCCATCATGATCGGTCTTTCCTATCTGGAAGGCCGACTGGCCCGGATAGAAAATCAGATGGAGGAAGCTGCCACCCTGTTACTTAAGGCCCTTAAGGAAAGAGAACGCCATGCTTCGGCTTAAAAAACGCCCCAGACCTGCGGTTACCCTACCCCTTACGGCCCTCATCGATATCGTCTTTCTCCTGCTTATCTACTTCCTCCTTACCTCCAGTTTCATCCATCGAGAAGGGCTTAACCTCTCCCTTCCCCGGGCTTTATCCGGAAAGACCGTAAAGGCCCCCCTTACGGTGTATGTGGACCGAAACGGAACCATCTATTTCGAGAAAAAAAGAACCCGGGCCGAGGAACTGGTGAAAGTGCTTTCGCAAAGGCTTGCCACCCGGCAAGAGAAAAAAGTAATGGTAGAGGCCGATCGAAGGGCCCCGCTTGAGGCCGTGGTCTCGGCCATGGACGCCGCCCGGCTGGCCGGGGCTAAAACCCTAAGTCTGGCTACGGAAAAACCACGGGCACCGTGAACATAAATCGCCTTCTCATTCTAAGCCTGGTCCTTTCCCTGGCTCTCCATCTGGCCCTTTTCCTCTGGAACGGATTCCCCGGGCTAAGGAGCTCCGGTAGCCCCTCCCCGGAAAAAAAGAGCATCCTTCTCACCTTTCGGCTTTCGGGCCCCTCTACCCCCGGGCCGTCCCGAAAGTCCCCGGTAAAAAGAGAGAGTTT
>NZ_WFVX01000200.1:0-19517 GCF_015491435.1 Thermosulfurimonas sp. | reverse complement strand
GCGTAAAGCCCGGGGGCGTCCTCCGGCAAGAGGGCAAAACGGGTTTCGGAGATCGGGGCCCCGGCCTCGGTCACCGCAAGGTATTCCTCGTAAAAGCGAAGACGGTCCTCCTCAAAGTCCTCTCTTTCGGGATTCAGCATGAGTCTTTCCGGCTCAAAGCCCGGAAGGCCCCGGGAAAACTGAAGGAGCATCCCTTCGGAGGGAAGCTTCGGAAGCTGGGGCCAGCAGGGGATCTCCGGGGTGTATTCTAAGATGAGTCTTACCGCCTCGCGATGGTCGCGAAGGGGGAAACTTCCGATAAGGAGGGCCTTTCCAGAAAGCTTATTCACATTGGGGTTTGAGTTCACTGCACACACCTCCGGTCTGAGGTAAGAGTAAATCTAGGGGAGATGCGGGTTGGGATACCTCGAACCTGCGTTCCAGATAGGAAATTATAGATTTACTTCCCTCAAGAATTTCCCAGCGGGGCGGATGGATTACCACCAGCACCGGGACCCCCTGAATCCCGAGCAGGCGGAAAAGTCCCCTGGCTTTTTCCTTGGGACACAGGTTAAGGTTAGCCCGGGGAATGCTCCGGCAAAATTCCAGAACTTCGTGACAATGCGGACATCGGGGAGAATAGACAAGATATAGATCCTCCACCGGCGGACGATCCGGGAAGGCCGGTTGAGCTTCGGCCCGCAGGGATAGCAGGGGATTTACCGTAAGCAGGAAACCCGCGGTAAGGCCGATCAGGGCCCCGAGCAGCGAAGAAGGGACCCCAGCATCCCGGCCCAGATCCTTTAGAAGGGCCCCTGTGGCCAGGAAGACCCCCAGAGCCACCCCCAGACAGAAGGGGCAGAAGAGCCGATACTCCAGGGCCTGCCGCAGGAGAAAGACCGTCTCCGCAGAGAGACCCGCCGTACTCCAGATAAGGAGCATCCTTCCCTTTCCCGGAAGATTGCTCCCTAAAAGAAATAGCAGCCCCCCGAAGTAAAAGAGCCCCAGCAGGACCATTTCCTGATGATCAAGAAGGGAAAATTCGGCTACCACCCGGCAGGTGTAGGTTTCACAGAAACTCTGCCCTTTGAGGTTGAGAAAAAGCTCCAAACTTAAGCCCAGGAACCAAAAAAGGGCCACAAAAAAGGAAAATCTGTACGCTTTTGACGCAGGAAGTCTCAGAAGCATGGGTTCCTCACTTGTCAATCTCCAAAATATAAATTATGAAGCCATAAAAGTCTAGGAAAGGAGGGCGCCATGAAGCTTGATCCCACCAAGATGAAAGACTGGGAGATTGCCGCGGAGTGTGAAAAGAACATGAAGACCGTTTATCAGCTGGCCGACGAACTGGGCCTTACCAAGGAGGAGCTTCTTCCCTACGGGCACTATGTGGCCAAAATCGACTACCGCAAGGTCCTTGAACGCCTGAAGGACCGGCCCAACGGAAAATATATCGACGTTACGGCCATCACTCCCACCCCGCTCGGAGAGGGAAAGTCCACCACGGCTATCGGACTCATCCAGGGTATGGGAAAGCGTGGAAAAAAGGTCATCGGGGCTCTGCGGCAGCCTTCCGGCGGTCCCACCTTTAATATTAAAGGAAGTGCCGCCGGCGGAGGCCTGGCCCAGATCATTCCGCTGGATAAGTTTTCCCTGGGGCTTACCGGGGACATCAATGCGGTGATGAACGCGCATAACCTGGCCATGGTGGCCCTTACGGCCCGGATGCAGCACGAGGCCAACTACGACGACGAGTTTCTGGCCAAGCGGGGACTTCGGCGCTTGAACATTGACCCCAAGCGGGTGGAGATGGGCTGGGTCATCGACTATTGCGCCCAGGCCCTGCGGCACATCGTGATCGGGCTCGGGGGAAAGCGCGACGGATACCCCATGGAGAGCAAGTTCTGGATCGCCGTGGCCTCGGAGGTCATGGCCATCCTGGCTGTGGCCAGGGATCTTAAGGATCTGCGGGAGCGGATCGGACGCATCGTGGTGGCCTTTGATAAGTTCGGAAACCCCATCACCACCGAGGATCTTGAAGTGGCCGGGGCCATGACCGCCTGGCTGGTGGATGCCATCAACCCCAACATGATTCAGACCCTTGAGGGGCAGCCGGTCCTCATCCACGCCGGCCCCTTCGCTAATATCGCCATCGGACAGTCCTCTATTATCGCGGACTATGTGGGGCTCAAGCTCGCCGACTACCTGGTTACGGAGTCCGGTTTCGCCGCAGACATCGGTTTTGAGAAATTCTGGAACATCAAGTGCCGGCTTTCGGGGCTGGCTCCGGACTGTGTGGTGGTAGTGGCCACCATAAGGGCCCTTAAGTGCCACGGCGGAGCGCCCATTCCGCCTCCCGGAAAACCCATTCCCAAGGAATACTACGAAGAGAACCTGGAGTGGGTGGAGAAGGGATGCGAGAATCTCCTTCACTGCGTAAATATTGTGAAAAAGAGCGGTTCCACCCCGGTGGTCTGCATCAACGCCTTCCACACGGATACCAAGAACGAGATTGATCTCGTGCGCAAGATCTGCGAGGAGCACGGTGTGCGGGTTGCGGTCTCCGAACACTGGCTTAAGGGCGGAGAAGGGGCCCTTGAGCTTGCGGATGCGGTGGTTGAGGCCTGCGAGGAGAAGAGCGAATTCCGCTTCCTTTACGAGCTTGACGAGCCGGTCAAGGACCGCATCGAAAAGATCGCCCGCGAGGTCTATGGGGCCGATGGCGTAGTCTATCTTCCGGCGGCCGAGGAGAAGATCAAGCTGATTGAGTCCGATCCGGAGCTGCGGCAGATGCCCATCTGCATGGTGAAGACCCATCTTTCGCTCTCCGACGACCCCACCAAGAAAGGGGTTCCCAAGGGCTGGAACCTCCGGGTGCGGGATGTCCTGATCTATCGCGGTTCGGGGTTCATCGTCCCGGTGGCCGGCGACATAAGCCTCATGCCCGGAACGGGATCCGATCCGGCCTACCGGCGGATCGATGTGGATGTGGAAACCGGAAAGGTGAAGGGACTCTTCTAAAGCGGAAATTTTCTCCGGGGGTGGGGAGAATTTCCTCACCCCCGAGTTTTGTTAGTTCCGGAAAAGCACGCTAGACTAAGGGGTTAGGAGAAGGTATGTTATGGTCTGTTTTTTGCAAATAGTTTCCAAATCCCAGAGGGGAGGTATGTGATGTCGGCCAGGATCATCAGCGGTAAAGAGATTTCTCAGCAAATTCGGGAAGAACTAAGGAAAGAGGTTCAGGAACTCAAGGAAAAACATGGGGTTACTCCCGGTCTGGTGACTATCCTGGTGGGAGAAAATCCGGCCTCGATCTCTTACGTTACGGCCAAACAGCGTACGGCCAAGGATCTGGGGTTCTATTCGGTCCAGGAAAACCTACCCGAGGAGGTCAGTGAAAGCGAACTTCTGGCCCTGATCGACAAATACAATAAGGACGAAAAGATCCACGGGATACTGGTGCAGCTTCCCCTTCCCAAGCACATCAATGAACGCAGGATCATTTATGCCATTGATCCCCGGAAGGATGTGGATGGTTTCCACCCGGTAAACGTGGGGAAGATGGTCATCGGAGAGCCCTGTTTCCTGCCCTGCACCCCTCATGGAATTCTGGTGATGCTTGAGCGGGCTCAGGTCCAGGTGGACGGGGCCGATGTGGTGGTGGTGGGGCGGAGCAACATCGTGGGCAAACCCGTGGCCAATCTTCTCCTTCAGAAAAGGAAGCCTGTGGGTAACGCCACGGTTACCGTATGTCATACCGGAACCCGCGATATGGCTGCCCATACCCGCCGGGCGGATATCCTCATCGTGGCTGCCGGGCGTCCCAAGGTCATTACCGCGGATATGGTCAAGGAGGGAGCGGTGGTCATCGATGTGGGGGTGAACCGGATCGGCACCACTCCGGAGGGTAAGGCCATCCTTTGCGGGGATGTGGATTTCGACGCGGTGAAGGAAAAGGCCTCGGCCATTACCCCGGTTCCCGGAGGGGTGGGGCCCATGACCATTACCATGCTCATGAAAAACACGGTGGAGGCGGCCAAGCTCTGGGCCGGACTCCCCTGTGAGGTGGGCTAGTCGTTCTTTCAGAAGTGGTTTAGACTAAGAATCAATAAACATTGCAGGAGGTTGAAACATTATGGATACCAGGGCCAGATCCAGGAAAAAGAGTCCGCCCCGGGTGCAGAATGCCACGGCCCAGATCATTTATGAACGTCTGGGAGACGAGGTGCTGACCACTCCGGCCCGGGTGGAAAGGAGGGGGACCACCCCCTGTCTTTTCGGTAAGGGGGGAACCTGCTGCCGGGTCTGTAATATGGGGCCCTGTCAGGTGGTGGAGGGCGTGGAGGAGCTTCGCGGGGTGTGCGGAGCCAGCGCAGCCACGGTGGTGGCCCGAAACTTTGGCCGCATGGTGGCCGGAGGGGCCTCGGCCCACTCGGATCACGGTCGCCAGGTGGCCATCGATTTTTATGAGACCGTGCACGGAGAGACTCCTTTTGAGGTCAAGGATAAGAGAAAGCTCCGGGTGGTGGCGCAGGCCTTGGGGCTGGATCCGGATAAGGAGGAGCAGGAACTTCTCAAGGAGATGGCCGAGGCGGCCCTCAGGATCTTCGGGCAGCAGGAGGGAGAGATCCCGTTATTGAATCGGGCTCCGGAAAAACGGAAGCAGCTCTGGAAGGAACTCGGGGTGTGGCCGAGGGGAGTGGATCGCGAGGTGGTGGAGCTTACCCATCGCACCACCATCGGAGTGGATCAGGACCATCGCAATATCTTCATGGCCTGCGCCCGTACGGCCCTGGCCGACGGGTGGGGCGGGTCTATGGTGGCTACCGAGTTCCAGGATCTCATGTTCGGCAATCCCGGCCCCATCAAAGCTCGGGTGAACATCGGGCTTAGTGTGATCCGAGAGGATATGGTCAATGTGGCTGTCCACGGGCACGAGCCGGTGCTGGCCGAGGCCCTGGCCATAGCGGCGAGCGACCCGGAGATCGTGGAGGAAGCCAAGAAGGTGGGGGCCAAAGGGGTGAATCTCGCCGGGATCTGCTGTACCGGAAACGAAATCCTCATGCGGCGGGGAATCCCGGTGGCCGGAAGTTTTCTCCAGCAGGAGGCGGCCATTGCCACCGGGGCCCTTGAGGCGGTGGTGGTGGATGTGCAGTGTATCATGCAGAATGTGGTAGAGGTGGCCAAACATTTTCACACCGTGGTGATCACCACCAATCCCCGGGCCCGAATGGAGGGCTCCACGCATATAGAATTTGATGCCCGGAAGGCCCTTGATTGTGCCAAACAGATCCTGCGCGAGGCCATAGCCCGGTTTCCCAAACGGGACAAGGCCCGGGTGAACATACCGGATCATTCCGTGGATGTGGTGGTGGGCTTCAGCCACGAGACCATCCTCTACATGCTGGGAGGGCGTTTCCGGGCCTCCTATAAGCCCTTAAACGAAAACATTATTAACGGAAAGATCCTGGGAGTGGCGGCCATCGTGGGGTGTGATAACTTCCGGGTGACCGAGGAGGTCCAGGTGGAGCTGGCCAAGGAGCTCATCGCCAATAATGTACTGGTGCTCACCACGGGCTGTGCCGCCACCGGTATGGGCCGGGCCGGACTCCTCAGGCCCGAGGCCGCGGAGATGGCCGGGGACAGTCTGCGGGAGGTGCTTGAGGCCGTAGGGTGCCCGCCGGTGCTCCATATGGGTTCCTGTGTGGACAATAGTCGGATCCTTATCGCCGCAACCGAAATGGTGAATACCGGAGGACTGGGAGAGGATATAAGCGATCTTCCGGTCATTGGTTCGGCTCCGCAGTGGATGAGTGAGAAGGCCATCACCATCGGCCAGTACTTTGTGGCTTCCGGGGCCACGGTGGTCTTCGGGCCGGATTTCCCCACGCTTAAAAGCCAGGTGGCCACGGATTTTCTCTTCCACGAGATGGAGCGCATCTTCGGGGCCGGCTGGCGGGTGGCCCGAAGCGCCAGTGAATTTGCTTCCATCATGATCGATCACATTAAGAATAAGAGAAAGGCCCTGGGGATCGATAAGCCCAAGCCCAGAGTCCTTTACGATATGGCCATGCGGCGGGCGCTGGAAAGCCCCAAGGTCACCAGTCCCTTCCACGGGCTGGGCTGTTTCGGTCCGGTGTCCCTCAGGGTTTCGCCGGAAGGGGAGGAAAAGAAAGCGGCTTAAAACATTAAAGGAGGACTTTTATGGCTAAAAAATCCGGAAAGGTCCTCGTGGTGGGCGGAGGGATCGCCGGGATCCAGGCGGCCCTGGATCTCGCGGATCTGGGCTATTACGTCTATCTGGTGGAGAAGAAGGCCTCCATCGGGGGCGTAATGGCCAAGCTGGATAAGACCTTCCCCACCAACGATTGCAGTATCTGAATACTGGCGCCCAAGATGGTGGAGGCCGGTCGGTCTCCCAACATTGAGATCCTGACCCTGGCCGAGGTGGAGGCGCTTTCGGGAAGGCCGGGGAACTTCAAGGCCCGGGTGAAGATTCGCCCGCGCTACATCGATCCGGATAAATGCACCGCCTGCGGGCAGTGTATGCAGTATTGTCCGCGGGAGGCGGTGGATGAATATAACGAGAGGCTGGACTTTACCCGGGCGGCGCGGATCGACTTCCCCCAGGCCGTGCCCACGGCCTACTACATCGACGAGGAACGCTGCCTGCACTTAAACCACGAGACCTGCATGATCTGCACCAATGTGTGCGGGCCCAAGGCCATAGACTTCTCCCAGAAGCCCGAGGTGCGGGAGCTTGAGGTGGGGGCCGTGGTGCTGACTCCGGGGTTCGGTGAGGTGCCGGAGGCGGCGCTTGAGAAGTACGGCTACGGAATCTATCCGGATGTGATGACCAGTCTGGAGATCGAGCGCCTGATGTGCGTTTCCGGGCCCAGTGGAGGGGAGATCCTAAGGCCCTCGGATCTTTCGCATCCCCGGAAGATCGCCTTCCTTCAGTGCGTGGGTTCGAGGGATGTTTCCTGCGGAAGGCCTTTCTGTTCTTCGGTCTGCTGCATGTACGCCATGAAAGAGGCCTCCATGCTCAAGGAGCATGCGCCTGAGGCCGAGATTACCCTCTTTTTCATGGATGTGCGCACCCAGGGCAAGGGCTTTGACGCGGCCTTTGAGCGGGCGGTGGAAAAATACGGACTGCGCACGGTCTATGCCCGGGTGCCCAAGGTGGAGGAGGTTTCCGGACGGCTGGGGCTCACCTATGTAACCGAGGACGGAGAGGTCCACCGGGAACTTTTCGATCTGGTGGTGCTTTCGGTGGGGCTTTCGGCCCCGGCCGGGGCGGAAGAACTGGCCCAGAGATTCGGGATTGAACTTAATCCCTTCGGTTTCGCCCGGACCTCGGTGGCGGATCCCCTCACCGCCAAGCCCGGGATCTACGTGGCCGGGACCTTTCAGGGGCCGAAGGACATTCCGGAAAGCGTGATGCAGGCCAGCGGGGCGGCGGCCAAGGTTTCGGAATTGCTGGCCGAGGCTCGCGGCAAAGACCAGGTGGCCAAGGAGTTTCCCCCGGAGGACCAGGATCTCCTTTCTCTTCCTCCTCGTGTGGGGGTCTTTGTCTGCCACTGCGGGGTGAACATTGCCGGAGTGGTGGATGTGGAAAGGGTCAAGGAATACGCAGCCCAGCTTCCGGGGGTGGTCTATGCCGACACCACGGTCTATTCCTGCGCCCAGGATTCGCTGGAAAGGCTCAAGGAGATCATCCGGGAGCACAAGCTTAACCGCCTGGTGATTGCAGCCTGCAGTCCCCGCACCCATGAGCCTCTCTTCCAGGAAACCTTGCGGGAGGCCGGGCTCAACCTGGCCCTGGTGGAGATGGCCAACATCCGGGACCAGTGCGCCTGGGTGCACGCCGACGATCCCGAGGCTGCCACCCGCAAGGCCATGGATCAGGTGCGTATGGCGGTGGCCAAGGCCCGGAGACTTCGGCCTCTGGAGTTACAGAAGGTCGAGGTTACTCCGGGGGCCCTGGTGGTGGGAGGCGGAGCGGCGGGAATGGCTGCGGCGCTTTCCATCGCCGAACAGGGATATGAAGTCTATCTGGTGGAACGGGAGCCGGAGCTGGGAGGAAATCTTCGGCGGGTAAAGTTTCTGGCCGAAGGGGAAGACCCGCAGAAGATCCTAAAGGATCTCATTCGCAGGGTGGAAAAACATCCCCGTATCCGGGTTTATACCTCGGCCAGTGTGGAGAATATCTCCGGGTATGTGGGGAACTTTACCTCCACGGTGCGTACCCAGGCGGGCTCCGAGGTCATCAATCACGGGGTGGTGGTGGTGGCTACCGGGGGCCGGGAACATCGTCCCTCCGGTTATCTCTACGGGGAGAGTCCCAAGGTGGTGACCCAGCTTGAGTTTGAGGAAAAGCTTTCGCGGGGGAAACGCTCGCTGGGGAAGGTCAAACGGGTGGTAATGATTCAGTGTGCCGGCTCACGCGGGGAGGAACTCCCTCATTGCAGCAAACTCTGCTGTCAGCAGGCGGTGAAAAATGCCCTGCGTTTTAAGGATCTGCATCCCGACGGGGAGGTAATCGTCCTTTATCGCGATATGCGTACCTATGGGTTCTATGAAGAGCTTTACCGGGAGGCCCGGAAGCGCGGGGTGGTCTTTTTACGCTATACTCCGGAGCGCCGCCCCCGGGTGGAAAAGAAGGGCCGGGGGGTGGTGGTCCGGACCTACGATGCCCTTTTAAAGGAAGAGATGGAAATCCCTGCGGATCTGGTGGTCCTTTCCGTAGGGATCGAGGCGGATAAGGAAAATCCCGTGGCCCAGATCCTTAAGACCCCGCTTACCCCGGAGGGGTTTATCCTTGAGGCCCATGTAAAGCTCAAGCCGGTAGAGGTGGCGGTGGATGGGGTCTATGTGTGCGGGCTGGCGCATGGGCCCAAGCCCCTTGCCGAGATCCTGGCCCAGGCCCGGGCCGCGGCAGCCAAGGCGGTGGTGCCTCTGGCCAAGGGGTTCGTGGAGGTTCCGCCCATTGTGTCCTCGGTGGATCAGAAGAAATGTATCGGCTGCGGCATCTGTGCGGCGCTCTGTCCCTACAGTGCCATCGAGATGGTCAAGGTGGATAAACGGCGTAAGGCCCAGGTGATTTCCGCGGCCTGCAAGGGATGCGGTGTCTGCGGCTCCCATTGCCCGGTGTTTGCCATAAGCCTGGGGGGCTTTACCGACGAGGCCATCCTGGAACAGATCCGGGCCTTCGGCCTGGAGGAAGCTCAGGAAACTGAAAAAGAAGCAGAAAAAGAAGCGGCCTAAGGAGGGGTTACGATGGGGTTTGAACCCAGAATATTAAGTTTTCTGTGTAACTGGTGCTGCTATGCGGCGGCGGATTCGGCCGGGGTGGCCCGGTTCAGTTACCCTCCCAATAACCGGGTCATCCGGATCATGTGTACCGGAAGGATGGATCCTCGTTTCGTGGTGGAGGCCTTCTATGTAGGTTCCGACGGGGTCTTCGTGGGTGGGTGACACCTCGGGGAGTGCCATTACCAGTCTGGTAATTTCGAAGCTCTGGTCATGGCTGAAACGGTAAGGCGGATCCTGGACACCGTGGGGGTGAAAAGGGATCGTTTTTATATCGACTGGGCCTCGGCCGCGGAGGGGCCGCGCTTTGTGCAGCTGCTCACCGATTTTACGGAGCGGATCCGGAAGCTGGGCCCCCTGGGGGAGGCCGAGGGGCTTTCCCGGGAACGGCTACAGTTCCGGCTGGAGGCGGCGCGGAAGCTCTGCTCGAACATGCAATTCCGGGCGCAATATGGTAATTTGGCCCGGGAAATAAAGAAGCTGGGCGATTACAGTCCGGAGAACATAGCCCAGTTGGTGGAGAAGAAGCTGGTGCCTCAGATACGTAAACGGATCCTGGAAAGCGAGGTCCGGGAATTGCTCTCCCAAGGGCCTCAGAGTGTGGATGCGCTGGCCGAGGCCACCGGAGCCAGTCCTCAGGAATTGGCGGGGATTCTTGAAGCCATGGAAAAGGGGAAAAAGTCATGAAACTGGAATTAGCCAGGGAATGGATACCCGAAGTGGAGGGGTTGCCGGAGACTTACAGTCAGTGTTTTCGCTGCGGAGCCTGTTCGGGGATCTGTCCGGTAAAGAAGGTACGCCGGGACTTTGATCCCCGGGTCATCGTGCATGCCACGGTGCTGGGCCTGCGGGAAAAACTCTTCGGGACCCCCATCCTCTGGCACTGTTCCCAGTGCCAGAGTTGTGTTCCGGTATGCCCCATGGAGGTAAAGCCGGCGGAGGTAATTCGGGCGCTGCGGGAATATGCCCTGCGATCCGGTCTGGCCAACGAGGAGACCCTGTTTGAGGCCGGAAGGCTGGCCCGGGTAAATCCCGGAAAGTGTATCGTATGTCTGACCTGTGTGCGGGTGTGTCCCTTCGGGGCTCCGAGTATCCGGGAGGAAGGGTACGCGGTGATCGATCCGGCCAAGTGTCATGCCTGCGGGATATGCGTGCGGGAATGCCCGGCCCGGGCCATCGAGCTCAAGCCCGCGGCGGAATTTGAAATCCTGAGATACGGGGGTGTGAGTTAATGGCTGTAACCATCGGGGTGCTCTGTTGCCATTACACCAATCAGGCCGGAGAGGAGGATTTCCAGGGGATTCCGGGCACGGTTATCGTGCGTCGTTATCCCTGTTCCGGACATATCGAGGTGGCGGATATCCTGCGCACCTTCGAGGAAGGGGCGGAGGCGGTGCTGGTGGCCGGATGCGAGGCGGAGAGCTGTCACAATCTGTCCGGGAGTCAGCGGGCGGAAAAGAAGGTCCAGGGGGCCCGGAAGATCCTTGAGGAGATCGGGCTGGAACCGGAACGGGTGCGTTTTGCCTTTCTGCCTCGACTGGATACCGGGCCTTTCATGGAGGAGGTAAAGAAAACTTTTGAAATAGCTTTAACTATGAAGTCTAAGTCCTGAGGAGAACGGAAAATGATCGTTGCAGAACGCAAACCCATACGCCGAGTACTGGAGGCCATAGAGCCTTATCAGCGGGTTCTGGTTCTGGGGTGTCGGGGGTGTGTGGCCATCTGTTCGGCGGGAGGGGATCGGGAGGTGGAGACCATGGCGGCGGCCCTGAGGCTGGCCCGGAAGAGGGCCGGTCGGCCGCTGGAGACCGGTGAGGCCACCCTCATCCGGCAGTGTGATCCGGAGTATCTGGCGCCGCTGCGAGAATGGGCGGATAAATATGAGGCGGTGGTTTCTATGGCCTGCGGGGTGGGGGTGAACCTCATTGCCGATCTCTTCCCCGAGATCCGGGTCTATCCCGGGGTGGATACCACCTTTTACGGGGCCAACACGGCCCTAGGAGAATGGCAGGAGAAGTGCCGGGGATGTGGGGATTGTATCCTGGATCTCACCGGGGGGTTGTGTCCCATTGCCCGGTGCGCCAAGAATCTGCTCAACGGTCCCTGCGGGGGGTCCCAGGGAGGGCGCTGTGAGATCCGACCGGAGGTTCCCTGTGTCTGGCATCAGATTTACGAGAGGCTTTCGGCCCGGGGAGAGCTGGATCGTCTCATGAATTTCTTTCCGGCCAAGGACTGGCGTCCGGCCGGACACGGTGGCCCCCGGGACAGGATAAGGGAAGATCTCAAGATGGATAAATAAAAGGAGGGGAACGGTGGAACCGAGAAGCCATTTACATCGGGTCCTTTCCGAGGGACATTTTGCGGTTACCGCGGAAATCGGTCCGCCCAAGAGCGCCGACGGAGAGGTGGTACGGAAGAAGGCCCGGTTGATTAAGGGCTATGTGGATGCGGCCAACATCACCGATTGTCAAACGGCCATTGTAAGGATGTCCTCCATCGCCTCGGCGGTGCTGGTGATGGCCGAGGGGGTGGAGCCGGTCATCCAGATGACCTGTCGCGACCGGAACCGGATCGGGATCCAGGCCGATCTTCTGGGGGCGGCGGCCCTGGGAGTGAAAAATCTCCTCTGTAGTACCGGGGACCACCAAAAATTCGGAAATCATCCCGAGGCCAAGGGGGTCTTTGATCTCGATTCCATTCAATTGCTGGACATGGTTCGGAGGATGCGGGACGAAGGGAAGTTCATGTGCGGGGAGGATCTCACCGGGGCCCGTCCGGAGTTCTTCCTGGGGGCAGCGGCCAATCCCTTTGCCGATCCCTTTGAGTTTCGGGTCAAGCGCCTGGCCAAGAAGATCGCCGCCGGAGCGGAATTCATCCAGACCCAGATCGTCTATAACGTGGAACGTTTCCGGAAATTCATGGAAATGGCCCGCGATATGGGACTTACGGAGAAGGCCTATATTCTGGCGGGAATCACTCCCCCCAAGTCCTTCGGGATGGCCCGCTATATGAAATATTTCGTGCCGGGACTGGATGTACCGGATGAAATTCTCAAGCGCATGAAGGAGGCCAAGGACAAGCGGGAGGAGGGCATCAATCTGGCGGTGGAAATCATCCAGCAGGTGCGGGAGATACCCGGGGTGGCCGGGGTGCATATTATGGCCATCGAGTGGGAGGAGGCGGTACCGGAGATCGTGAAACGGGCCGGTCTCCATCCGCGTCCGCTGGAAGCCGAGGTCCGTCCGGCCGTTGTGGTGGAGGTGGAAAAGCCCGTGGAGCGGGTGGAGGTGGTGGCTCCTCCGGCAGAGGAGGTGCCGGAAGAGGCCCCACCGAAGGTGGAGATTCCGGTGGAGGCGGTAAAGGAGGTTTTTTCCACCGTGCGTTCCAGCATAGAGTCTCTGCGCGAGGGGGTGAACCTGCTCCACGATAGTCTGGCTCGCCTGGAGCGGGCCCTCCTGGGCGGAGAGGTGGTGCCGGCGGAGGTGCCGGAGGTTCCGCGAGTGGAAGTGAAGGTGGAAGAGCGGCCTCCGGTGGAAGAAAAGCCCGTGGAGGTAAAGGAAGTACCGGAAGAAAAAGAGGTAGTGGAAGAAAAGAAGGTGGAAGAGAAGCGGGTGGAAGAGGAAAAGCCCGCGGAGGAGGTGGAGGCTCGAGTCGAAGAAAAACCCGCGGTAGAGGAGAAACCTCCGGTAGAGGAGAAACCCGAGGAGAAGCTCGCGGTCGAGGTTAGGGAGGAAAAACCCGCTGAGAAGCCGCCGGTAGAGGAAAAACCGGCTCCTCCGGCGGAGGGAGTGGAGATAGGGAGTTTTTCCGGAGAATATCGGCCGCTTTCCGAACGAGCCGCCGGTCTTCCCGAGGATCTTTACAAGGAACCGGGGACGGCTTTCATTCGGGAGGTGGAAATCGGAAAAGGGGAAAAGGCCTTCAAGGTGGGAGGCACCAATGTGCTTCCCTTCCATCTTTTCGAGGGGGAGATGCGACACGAACCGCGGGTGGCCATGGAGATCCTGGATGTGAAACCCGAAAACTGGCCCGAGAGTCTAGCTCGATATTTTGCGGATGTGCTGGATGATCCCGCGGCCTGGGCCAGAAAGTGTGTGGAGACTTACGGGGCCGAGGCCCTGTGCATCTACCTCATGGGTACCGACCCCAACTATCTCAATCTGGATGCCCAGCATGCCCGGGAGGTGGTGGAGAAAGTAGCCGGAGCGGTGGATGTGCCTCTTATCGTATGGGGATCGGGACATGCCGAAAAGGATGTGGAAGTGTTGCGCGAGGTGGCTGAGGTGGTAGGTGATCGGGGAGCGGTGATCGGTCCGGTGGAGGAGGCCAATCATCGCACCCTGGGGGCAACGGCCATGGGCTACGGGCTTCCGGTGGTGGCTTCCAGCCCCATCGATGTGAACCTGGCCAAACAGTTGAACATCCTTCTGGAGAACGTAGGGGTGGCCCTGGATAAGATCCTCATGGACCCCTCCATCGGGGCTCTGGGTTACGGGCTGGAATATACCTATTCGGTTATGGAACGAATCCGTCTGGCGGCCCTTTACGCTCAGGACGATAAACTTCAGGTTCCCTTTATCTGTAACGTGGGACGGGAGGTATGGAAGGCCAAGGAAGCGGGGCTTCCCAGCGACGAGACCATGGGGGACCAGGAGGTGAGAGGGGTGCTTATGGAGGCCATTACCTCGGTGGCTCTGGCGCTGGCCGGAGGGGACCTTTTTATCATGAGGCACCCCAAAGCCATAGAATTAACTAAATTAATTATTAAGGAACTCATGCAACAAAATTGAGGCAAGGAGGGATAAGTTATGTCTAAGATTATTGCCACCAAAGCCATTCGCGGGGCCCATAAGATCGTGGAGCGGGCCCAGGAAAAATATGAAGAGGCGGTGAAGAAATTCGGGAAGGAAAAAGAGGTCGCCTTCCCCAACACCGCCTACTATTTACCCATTATCTACGCCATGCTCGGGTATCCGGTGAAAAAACTCGGGGACTGCGGGGAAGTACTGGAGGAGGCAAGGAAACTTCTTCCTCCGGTTCCGGACGAAAGACTCTGGACCCCTTATCTCGGGCCGGCTCTGGATGCGGGTATGGCCACCTTCTTTGCCGAGGAAATCATTGAGGCCATCCGGTATCTGGAGGACCCGGATTTTTACACCAAGACCGAGGAGCCGGTAAACGGAAACATCTGGCTCGGGGCGGCGGACGACGTGATTTTCCGGAAGCGCGGGGTGGAGTTTGTGGATGGCACGGCTCCGGGGTTTGCGGCCATCCTGGGGGCCCCGCCGGACAAGGAAACCGCCGCCCGGATCGCTCAGGAACTCCAGGAAAAGAACCTCTATGTGTTCATGCATGCGGATACCAACGGGGTGCGGATGGCCGAACAACTCAAGGAGGCGGGGGTACAGCTGGGCTGGCCCACCCGACTCATTCCCTTCGGCCCGGATTACACCTCGGTGGTCTTCTCCATCGGATTTGCCTGTCGGGTGGCCATGGCCTTCGGAGGCATCAAGCCCGGGGACTATATGGGAAATCTCCTTTACAACAAGGATCGAACCTTTGCCTTTGTCATCACCTTCGGCCCCATTTCCGAGGAATGGTACGCCAACGGAGCCGGGGCCATAAACTGGGGCTTTCCGGTGATTTCCGACTGGGATGAGCCGGAGATCAAGCCCTACGGTATCTGCCTTTACGAGCATGTGGTGTCCAAGGTCCCCCACGAGGAGATCGTGGATCGGGCCATTGAGGTCCGGGGTCTTAAGGTCACCACGGTGAAGCTGGACATTCCCGTGGCCTATGCCCCGGCCTTTGAGGGAGAACGGGTGCGCAAGGACGATCTTTATCTGGAATGCGGTGGTGGACGCACCCCGGCGGTGGAGCTTCTTCTCTCCAGGCCGCTGGAAGAGGTGGAGGACGGAAAGATCGAGGTCATCGGGCCGGAGATAAACGAGGTGGAAAAGCTCGGGCTTCAGGGGCCGCCCTATCGGCTTCCCTTTGCGGTGGTGGTGGAGGTGGCCGGGGCCAACATGCAGGAGGACTTTGAGGCCATCCTGGAACGGCAGTTCCATCACCTTATTAACTATGCCCAGGGTGTCATGCATGTGGGGCAGCGAAATATTATGTGGTTGCGGATAAGCAAGGCCGCGGCGGAAAAGGGGTTCCTCTTCCGGCATATCGGAGACATTCTCTATGCCAAGATGCGCCAGGAATTCGGGGCCATCGTGGATAAGTGTCAGGTGACCATCTACACCGAGGAGGACAAGGTCAAGAAGGTCCTGGAAATGGCCAAAGAGGTCTATGCCAAGCGGGATGCCCGTATCGCGGGAATGACCGACGAAAGTGTGGATATTTACTATTCCTGTACCCTGTGTCAGAGTTTCGCCCCCAGCCATGTGTGTGTGATTACCCCGGAACGGATCGGGATGTGCGGGGCCTATAACTGGCTGGACGGAAAGGCCTGTTACGAGCTCAATCCCACCGGTCCGAATCAGCCCATCGAAAAGGGAGAGCTTCTGGACGAGCGGCTGGGTCAATTCAGCGGGGTCAACGAGTTCGTAAAGAAGGCCAGTCGCGGAAAGGTGGAGCGGGTGAGTCTCTACAGTATCCTGGTGGACCCCATGACCGCCTGCGGATGTTTTGAATGTATCGCCGCGGTGCTTCCCTCGGTAAACGGGATCATGATTGTGAACCGGGATTATCTGGGAATGACTCCCACGGGAATGAAGTTTTCCACCATGGCCGGAATGGTGGGGGGAGGGCAGGTGACTCCCGGGTTCATGGGGGTCTCCAAGCATTACATCACCTCCCGGAAATTCCTGCTGGCGGAGGGAGGGCTCAAGCGGGTGGTCTGGATGCCCAAGATGCTTAAGGAGGAACTCCGGGAGAAACTCCAGAAACGGGCCGAGGAACTCGGAGTCCCGGACCTGCTGGACAAGATCGCCGACGAGACCGTGGCCAACACCGAACAGGAAGTCAAAGAGTGGGTGGAAAAGGTAAAACATCCCGTGGTGGAAATGGAACCCCTGATGTAAAGGGAGGAGGACGATGGGACTTACCGGTATTCAGATAATGCAAAAACTGCCCAAGACCAACTGTGGGGATTGTGGATTTCCCACCTGCCTGGCCTTTGCCATGAAGGTGGCCGCAGGGCAGGCGGAAATCGACAAGTGTCCGCATGTAGATCCGGCGGTAAAGGAGGAGATCGCCGAGGCCTCGGCCCCGCCCATTCGTACCGTGGTGCTGGGTAGCGGAGAGCACCAGCTGAAGCTGGGCGGGGAGACGGTGCTTTTCCGGCACGAAAAGAGGTTTGAGAATCCGGTTCCCCTAGGGCTTCGGCTGGCCACGGATATGGAGGAGGCGGAGATAGCTCGCAGGCTGGAGAGTTTTCGAAAGCTCCGGTGGGAAAGGGTAGGGGTGGAGCTTCACGCCGAGGTCCTGGCCCTGGAGGAGGTAAACGGGGATAAAGAGAGATTTCTTTCCCTGGTGCGCCGGGTGCGGGAGGAGTGTCCGGAAGCGGTGCTAGTTCTCATAAGCGAGAATCCGGGAACCCTTTCCGAGGCCTGTGATCTCTGTGGTGAACATCGGCCTCTTCTTTATGCCGCTACCCTGGACAACTTTAAGGAAATGGGCCAGGTGGCCAAGGAGAAAAAGGCCGCCCTGGCGGTCCGCGGCGACAATCTGGCGGAAACGGCCCGCATCTCCGAGGAACTACTCAAAATGGGGCTTAAGGACCTGGTGCTGGATACCGGGGCCCGGAGCGTGCGGGAACTCTACGAGGACCAGGTGATCGTGCGCCGGGCGGCTATCAAAAAGCGTTTCAAGCCCTTCGGGTTCCCCACCATTACCTTTCCCTATCGGTGCGCCCGGGGGTATCTGGCCGAGGCCATCCTGGCCGCGGTGCTCATTCCCAAGTATGCGGGCATGATCATCATGTCCGATTTCCGGGCCGATGTGCTCTTCCCGCTGCTGGTGGAGCGAATGAACATCTTTACCGATCCGCAAAAACCGCTGGTGGTGGAGGAGGGGATCTATCCCATCAATGGTCCGGACGAAAATTCTCCGGTGCTTATTACCTGTAACTTCGCCCTCACCTATTTCATCGTTTCGGGTGAGGTAGAGGGGAGTCGGGTCCCCTCCTGGCTTCTCATCAAGGACACCGAGGGGCTTTCGGTGCTTACGGCCTGGGCTGCGGGTAAATTCGGGGCGGATACCATCGCCGAATTCGTGAAAAAGTGCGGAATTGCGGAGAAGGTCAAGCATCGGAAGCTGGTCATTCCGGGTTATCTGGCGGGAATTAAGGGAGAGCTTGAAGACGAACTCCCGGATTGGGAGATCATCATCGGGCCCCGGGAGGCCAGCGGTCTTCCGAGCTTCCTCAAGGAGTGGAAGGCGGCTTGAAGGAGGACCCCTGGAAGGAAAAACTGCGCGGTCTGATAGGGGATTTTGTAAAAAAGGAGGAGGGAATAAAAGAGGTCTATCTTTTTGGGTCCCGTCTGTGGGGCGGAGCGGGAGTGGCTTCGGATTTCGATCTGGCGGTGAAAGGAGAGGAAAAAAGCATCAGAAGGCTGGCGGAATTTCTTGAGGAGAGCACTTTCCCCTTCGAGGTGGACGTAGTAGGCTGGGAAGAACTCCCGGAGGGGCTCCGGGAAAAGATTCAAAAAGAAGGGGAAAGGTGGCTCTGAAGGAAAGGAGCCGATTTCGCGAAAGGTGGGATCTGGCCTGGCGGGCCTATGAAAGTCTGCGAGAGATTCTGGAGCGCAGGGTGGATCCTTTAAGTGAGGAATATGTTATCGTACGGGATGCCTCCATTCAACGTTTTGAATATACTTTTGAAATCTTCTGGAAGACCCTTAAGGACTATTTACGGGAGAGGGAAATAGTGGAGTGTTTTTCACCGGCAAACTGCTTTCGGGAGGCCCTTAAGACCGGGGTCCTTTCTCCGGAGGAAACCGAGGCCTGTCTGGAGATGCTCCGGAGCCGAAACCTTACCTCGCACACCTATCGGGAGGAGACGGCTCAACGCCTGTATCCTCGCCTTAAGGGTTATGCCGAGCTCATGGAAAGGATCCTACAGAGGTTAAATAAAAACTTTTTAAGGAGGGAGGCATGAGCCAGCAGGTCCTGTGTATTGCCGAGAGCATCAACATCATGTCCAAACGTATCGGTCCGGCCATGAAGGAGAGGAATCCCGAGCCCATTAAGCAGATGGCCCGGGAGGAGGCGGAGAGGGGAGCGGATTATCTGGATCTCAACATCGGTCCGGCCAAAAAAGACGGGCCGGATCTTGCGGCCTGGATCGTAAAGGTGGTGGAGGAGACGGTGGATGTACCCATCTCTCTGGATACCACCAATCCCGAGGCCATGACCGCGGGGCTTAAGGCCTCCAAAAACCCGGCCCGGTGTCTCATGAACTCCATCTCCGCTCAGCCCGAGCGTATGGAGAAGCTCATCCCGGTGGCGGCGGAACTGGGTTGCGAGGTGATAGCCCTCCTCTGGGGGCCGGAGGGAATGCCCAGGGATGCCAATGAACGGGCGGCGCTGGCGGTGGATCTGATCATGAAGCTTAACGAGGCCGGTATTCCCAACGAAAAGATCTGGGTGGATCCCATCGCCACTCCCATTACCCTGGGCGCGGAACAGATCCTTTCGGGGCTGGAGTTTCTTTCCATGCTTCAGGACATTGCTCCCGGCGCCAAGAGCACGGTGGGGCTTTCCAATGTATCTAACGGGGTGGCCACCCATCTGCGCCCTTATCTGAATCGGGTCTATCTCATGATGCTCATGAAATACGGGATCCATTCGGCCATTCTGGATGTTTATGATCAGGAGCTGGTAGAGATAGCCAAGGGCAAACATCCCGACTGGGTAAAACTGGTCCACGACATCATGGACGGAGACGAACCCGATCCCAAGACCCTTTCTCCCAAAGAGCTTGAAATCTACAAGACCACCCGGGTCCTCTTAGGGAAGACCATCTTTTCCGAATCCTGGCTGGAACTTTAATCTACGAGGCCTCCGGGGGAGCCCCTCCCCCGGACTTCCCCAAAACATCCTCAGGCAGGGGGCAGGGAATGAAGATCTATCTGAACGGAAAGGAGTATGAGGCCAGGGAAGGGGAAACGCTACTGGAAGCCGCGGAGAGAGCGGGAATAGAGATTCCCTCTCTGTGCCATTTGCACGGAGCCGAGACCTCCCCGGTTCCGTGCGGTCTCTGTACGGTGGAGGTC
>NZ_WFVX01000199.1:0-4412 GCF_015491435.1 Thermosulfurimonas sp. | reverse complement strand
GCTGAAGGGGGAGGGTGGGGAGGAGGAAATCCCCTTGATGGGTGACCGGATCCGTTCCGGGGTTTCCTTCGGGCAGACCCTTCTTGCCTTCGGCAAGGTGGCGCCGGGACGTTATGGAGCCTTGCGGGTGCTTTTCGGAAAGGCCCGGGCCCGAGGGAAGAATCTGTCTCCGGTGCAGAAGGAGAGGGTTTTCCCCCTGCGTCTTGAGGTCCACAAGGGGGAGACGGTAAGTTTATTTTTGATGTGGGACGTGGCGGATTCTTTAGGGGAGGCGGGGTTTGTGCCTCGCTTTTCCCTCAAGGTGCAGGAACCCCCCCTTCCGGGAGAGAATCTTTTTGTAGATACGGAGGATACCGATACCCTGTGGGTAATTACTACCGATCTGAATCAGGTGGTCTATAGCCTGGGGGTCTGTCGGGAACCCAAGGGAATGGTTTCGGAGCCCGGAGAAAGGAAGTTTTATGTGGTCTGTGAGGGCGACAAAACCATCGTCGAGGTGGGGACCGGTTCCTATCGGGTGGAGGATGTTATTCCGGTCCCTCTGCTTAATTCCCCGCGTTACATGGCTTTGGGGCCGGAGGGTAAGGCCCTTCTGAGTTCCCCGGACGATCGGATGGTGGCCCTGCTGGATCTCCGGCAGGGAAATCTGGTGCGTTATCGCCGTCTTTCCTACCAGCCCGGAGAGGTTGCCTACATAGAGAGTCTTTCGAGGTTTGCGGTTTCCTCGCCCCCTGACGGTACGGTTTATTTTCTGGATGCGGATCTCCAGACGGTGGGGAGGATCTCCGCCGGCTTCACTCCGCGGGGGCTGGCGGTGGATGATGATTTTCTCTATGTAGCCGACGAGGAGGGAGGGGTGCAGCTTTATCGTCTTCCCGGTCTGGAGCCGGCGGGTCGGGTTTCGGTTTGTCAGCGTCCGGTGCGGGTGCTGGGGGTGGACGATCGTGTCTTTGTGAGTTGTGAGGAGGGAGAGCTGGCAGTACTTCTCTCCGGGCATCAGACCGTTTCCCGCAGGCTGCGGCCGGGAAGGGGGGCTTTTTCCATGGTGTATTATTCGCCACGTCGCTGGCTCTATGTGGCTCTGCGAGAGGCCGGCGGGGTGGCGGTGGTGGATTTTAACCGGGAGAAAATAATGGGGAACATCCAGGTAGGGGGTAAGCCCTTTGAGATGGTGGTCAGTCTTCCTTAGTCTGGTAGCGGTTTTGGTGGTTCCGGGTTGGGCCCGGGGAGCGGGGCAGGATTGCGTAAAATGTCATCATCTGGAGATCAAGGCCTATGCGCATCCGCCCTATTTGAGCCGGAGATGCGACGAATGTCATCTTCGGGTGGAGATAGGATCTACCCGCCCGGGGATCCCTAGTGAAGGAGTGAAATGGTGGCGCGAGGTGGAGATAGTTGCGGGAGAATACTACCTTCCTCTGCCGGGGCGGATGGCCCGTCTTCCCCTGGTGGTAACGAGTCGGGAGCCTGAATTTCAGAAACTCCTTTCCCCGGATCTGGTTTCCAAGGTAGGAGCTCCGGAGAGGGAGAAGTTTGTCCTGAAAAGGATTTATCCCTGTGACGAGGTGCAGGGAGTAACTATAAGTGTGGAGTTATGTATGGAGGCCGGGTGGCCCTTTGAGGCCGAGGTGGAATGCGGAAAGGGGGTAAGGAGTTTTGCCGAGGGTTACGGCACCCTTCAGCGGGTCTGGATCGATGGTCTGCGTCCGGGGACCTATCGCTGTCGGGTAAGGGCCCAATTTTTGGGGGATGGGGAGGCGGAAAAGGAGATAAGTTTTGATACCCATCTGGTGGAGACGGTGAAATTTCCCCGGGCTGCAGCCGGAGACCAGCTGGAGGCCGAGATCAGAGAGGTAGAAGGGGTGCGTTATTTGTATCTTCAGGCTCCGGCGCGGGTGGTTTTTCGGGTGGGGTATCTTCCGGTGAAGCCCGCGGAGGTGAAACGAAAGATTCGAGACGAAGCCCATCGGGAACTCAGGCCTCCGGCGGAGGTGGCCACGGATGCCTGTTATCGATGTCATACCAAGCATTCGTTGGGGGCTTCGCATCCGGTGGATGTGGTTTATAATCCCGGGGATGGAAAGGTGCGGCAGAAACCGGGACTTCCGCTTTTCGGAGGAAAGGTGGCTTGTGCTTCCTGTCATGAGCCTCATACCTCAAACAGGCCTTATCTTTTGAGGAAGCAGGGCAAGGAGCTCTGTCTTTCCTGTCACCTGCCGCGATATTTCTAGGAGGGAAGAGATGGGACGTACGGGCATGGAAAGACGCAAACGGCTCAACCTGAGGATCAAAAGGGATCTCCAGGTGTGGATCCTGAAGCGTACCGTATTTTCCATGATCATAGGTATGATTATCGGTTTTATTATCCTTTATTTTTTCAGTCACCGGGAGCTGGGAGAGACTTACTGGCAGGCCCATATCACCATCCGGAGGGTAAGTGATCTGCTGGTGCCGGTAATGGTAGCTGCGGGAATAGCGGGCTTTCTGGGGAGCCTTCTTCTTCTGATTTTTTTCCCGCAGAAGATCGCGGGGCCGGTATATCGTCTGGAGCGGGATTTTGTGGGGCATCTTCAGGAGGGGGATCTTACCTTTCGGTTCAGGTTACGCAAGGACGATCCCTTTCAGACCCTGCCCCAGGCCATAAATCGGGCCGTGGAGAGTCTTCAGGCCCGGGTGCGGGAGGTGGCCCGCGGGGTGGAGGCCGCCCGCAAGGCCCTGGAGGAGGGTAAGGTGGAGGAAGCCCGCGGGGAACTAAAGCGGGTAGAGGAGTTTCTGAAAAACAACCTGAAGTTTTAACGGTGAGGTGCTTGAAGTTCGGATTGATCCTTCTGGTTCTTGTTGTGCCGGCGGTCCTTTATGCCGGGGTCTATACCTCTTCCATTCACGGGAGTTCCACCTCCGGGGTAGCCCGGGATTCCATTTACAATAACTATAATGTTTCCCGGGGAAACTGTCTGCACTGTCACGAGATGCACGCTAGCGTGGGGGGAAGCGAGCCTGCCCCAACCGGAGGGGCTCCCAGTTCCTACGGTCTTTTTGAGTTCGAGGAAAAGGTCTGTTTTTACTGTCACGGAACGAACAGTCACAATGTGCCTCCCCTGAGCAAGGACATCGAGGCCCTTTTTCAAAAGCCCTATCGTCATCCGGTGGAGCGTTCCGGTCTGCACAAAAAACCGGCCTTTAAGGAGACGGAGGCCGATCTCCGTCCCCCCTACCGGCACTCCGAGTGTGTAGATTGTCACAATCCGCATGCGGTACAGAGGGAGACCCATACCATGGGGAGCCCTCCGGGAAACTATACCTCTACTTTAGAAAACAACCGGGTCTCCGGGGTGCTCCGCGGGACCTTCGGGGTGGAGCCCAACTGGCAGGCTCAGGATTGGACCGTTCCCACCACCTTTACCGAGCTTCGCCCGGACAAGAACAACCCCGCCGGTGGGGCGGAGAGGGAATATCAGCTCTGCCTGAAGTGTCATTCTTATTACGGGCTTGGTTCAGCGGAAAACACCGGAACCGGGGTTACCAACATTACCGGGCCGAGCGGGGTATCGCTTACCGATCAGGCCTTGGAATTCTCCCCCTATAACTATTCCGGGCATCCGGTTACGGTGGCGGCCGATAATCGCCCCGGGGGTTATGCGCCCAAGGCCCTGATAAACAGCAGCTACGGTTCACGCTTAAAGCCCCCCTGGGATACCCATGTAGGGCAGCAGACCATGTACTGTAGCGACTGTCACGGGGAGGATGCGGCCACCGAAATCAAAGGCCCCCACGGCTCGGACGCCAAGTTTATGCTGGTGGACGGCCGCACCTGGCCCAAAAAACCCAAAACCAGTGGCAGTTGTGACGGAAAGTACTGGACCCTGGGAGATATAAAGAGTGGAAATTGCAATTGGCAACAGAATCTTCTTTGCGCTAAGTGTCACATGCTTTATAATGGTAACAAATTTTTTAACAAAGTTCACAATGATAGCCATCACAACAGACACACGTACACTTTTAACGGGATTCAGTATTGGGGCGTTCCCTGTGTGACCTGTCATATGGCCGTACCTCACGGTTCGCATGCTTCACGCCTCATAGTTTATAGGAACGATCCATCTCCTTACAATGCAGAGGGCACTATGGCGGTCCTAAGTGGCTTCTGCAAGGCGCCAGACCCGGATAGGTACGAAGCGGAATACTGCTACAGCACTGTAAAGGCATGTAGTGAGCATGATAATTATAACCCTAATAATGTGTGCCCCAATGGAAGTTATGATCCTTGAAAGATGAAAAGAGTTTTTCTTAATCCGTACTTTATAGTGATTGAGGTTTCTCTTTTTGCTTTTTTTTCTCTATTTTACCATTATCTTTTTTTTCCCTATTCTTCTAACTCCAGCTCCTTTCTTCTAAAAGAAGTTGTAAGATTC
>NZ_WFVX01000198.1:0-7321 GCF_015491435.1 Thermosulfurimonas sp. | reverse complement strand
CCCCCACCCGGGCATAGTCCAGGGTGCGCATAGCCACGATGAAGCCCATCCCCTCCCGGGACAACAACCGATCCCGCGGGATCCGGCAATCGGTGAAGAATAACTCCGTGGTCACCGAGGCCCGAAGCCCCATCTTCTTTTCCTTGCGTCCCACGGAAAAACCGGGGTCCCCTTTCTCCACGATGAAGGCGCTGGCCCCGCGGGCCCCCTTTTTGGGATCGGTAAGGGCGATTACAATGTAAATATCCGCAATTCCTCCGTTGGTGATCCATTGCTTGAGACCGTTGAGGATATAGTAGTCCCCGTCGCGTTCGGCCCGGGTCTTTATGGCCGCGGCGTCGCTTCCGGCCTGGGGCTCGGTAAGAGCAAAGGCACAGAGTTTCCGACCGCGGGCCACCTCGGGAAGATATTTCTCCTTCTGGGCCCTGGAGCCGAAGAGAAGGATGGGATAGGCCCCCAGGAAACTGGCCGCATAGGTCGTGGCCACCCCGGGGCAGTATTTAGAGAGATGTTCCACAGCCAGACAAAGGGCCATGGTTCCCCAGCCCAGCCCTCCGTACTCGGAGGGAATCACCAGCCCGAACAGATCCGCCTGGGCCAGGGCCTTAATCGGACGGGGGTCGAAGGTTTCTTTTTCATCCCATTCCCGGGCATGGGGAGCGATGTAGTCCCGTCCTATACGTTCCACCAGATCCACCAGAAGTTTCTCTTCCGGAGAAAGAAAATAATCCAGCATGAAGACCCCTCCTTGCTCCCGTTGCCCTAATACCATATAAGAAATTATGAACTTTTTAAAGGTCACCTTCCCCATTTCCGGAGTAACCACCTGGATCTTTCTCCCCCCGTTGATCACCTTTCTTTTGGCCTTTTTCGGGGTCATGGGAGGAATTACCGGGGCCTTTCTCCTTCTCCCCTTTCAATTTTCGATCCTGGGGTATCAGACTCCGGGAGTTTCCGCCACCAACCTTCTTTATAATCTGCTGACCATTCCTCCGGCCTTATGGCGTTTTCGAAAGGAAAGGCGCTTTTACGCCCCCCTGGCCCTTCTCATGCTCTCCGGAGTAATCCCGGGGCTTTTTCTGGGATATCTGGTACGTATCCACTGGTTGGCTTCCCCGCAAAGATTCCGCCTCCTGGTAGGGATGGTGCTTCTTTACCTCTGTTCGCGTATTCTGAAAGACCTACGTAAGGGTCAACGCAAAGTCGATCCCGCCCGAAACGCTTCCTCTATTGAATATCTTCCCCGGGAAGGGGGCTATCTCCGTTTTCGCTTCGGAGCGACCGTCTATAGGGTCCCCATTCTTTCCACGCTGATTATATGTCTGCTGGTAGGGACGGTAAGTGGGGCTTACGGGATCGGTGGGGGAGCGATTCTAGCTCCTTATCTGGTTTCCATTCTTAGGCTTCCGGTACACGCCGTGGCCGGAGCCACTCTGGCTTCCACCTTCGGAGCCTCGGTTTGCGGGGTTTTGTTTTATACCCTGGGGCCGGGCTCCGGCCCCCTAACCCGGCCGGACTGGGCCCTGGGACTGCTCTTCGGCCTGGGAGGACTAGCCGGAGCTTACCTGGGGGCTCGATGTCAAAAATACGTCCCCGAGCGCCCCATCAAATGGGGACTTTTCTTGGCCACCGGGCTGGGGGCCCTTAAATATCTGTGGCCCTATTTGCTTTTACTGCTAAAGGGGTAAAATTCTTTCTGGCTGCCGGGTCCTGCGCGACGGATCCCGGTGAACCCCGCCAGGCCCGAAAGGGAGCAACGGTAGCCGGGCTCTCCGGGTGCCGCAGGGGTGCCCGGCAGCCGTAAGGCGGAAGCGCCAGGGGCCTGGTGGCCCCCCCGGGCTTCAAACCCGGTGCGCCGTCGGAAACGGCGGTGGGTGGGTTCGATTCCCATGCGCTTCCGCCATTTTTGATAATGAAGTTTTTGTACCGGTCCGGTTGCTCCCAAAACCCTAACTTGTCATCCACCCATATACGCTCTAACATCCTTATATGGGAGCTCGCCTGGTTTATCACCGAAAGGTGGCTCTTTCCGAAGATGAAATAATGGAAATAAAGATCTGGGAGGTCTCCAGGTCTAAGGATTATCCCGAGGGGGTTAAATACAGCCTGGTTTATCTCCGAAAAGGAAAGCGCATCCTGGGTTATGACAATTACCAGGGCCATGGACACCACAAGCATTTTAGAGGAAAAACCGCTCCATACGAATTCCATTCAGTGGAGCGCCTGTTTGAGGACTTTTTAAAGGACCTTGAGGAGGCAAGAAATGAAGGTCAAAACGGTGAAGGTAGAGATCAAGAGCCTTGAGAACACCCTGGCCGAGGCCAGATCCGTTATGGAGGCCGTAACAAAAGGAAAGGCCGTGAAGCCCAAAGGGCATGCGGTGGTCTTCCCGGACTGGAGAACCATGCGCAAGGTCCTTTCCGAGAAGCGTCTTGAGCTTCTTAAGGCCGTGCGCAAGCACCGACCGGCCTCGGTTTACGAGCTTGCCCGCATCCTTGGCCGCAACCTGCGAAGCGTTCAGCAGGACGTAAAAGTCCTTTCGGAGCTGGGGTTCCTTGAGCTTGAGAAAAATCCCCAGGGCAAAAGGGATCGCCTGACCCCGAAGGTGGACTATGACAAAGTGGTCCTTGAGGTCGCCCTCTAAGTCGGGCACCACCGTGGGCACCAATCCGATTCCCATGCGCTTCCGCCAAGGCTCTCAGCCTCTCCTCATTGATTAGGAGCACAGCTGATCTATCACCGGAAAGTAGTTTCTCTCCGAATCGGTTAGTCGCCTGTTTGAGGCCCTCTTAAAGGACCTGGAGGAGGAGATTAATATGAGTTTTAAATGCACTTACGAAAGACAAAAAGGAAGAGCCCGGTTCTAAAACCCCCGGCCTTTGGATGCCTCCGCGGAACCCCTGCGGTAAATCTTACCCGGGGATGTCTTCATACCTGCGTGTATTGTTACGCCCGGGCCTTCCCGGAGACCCCGAGGACCGAGGTCTGGCTTTACGAAAACCTTCCGGAAAAGCTATCCGAGGAGATCCGCAGACTTTCCCTTCGGGGAAAGCTTCCCTCCTCGGTGACCTTCTCCACCGCCTCGGACCTCTTTCAACCCCATCCGGAGGTAAGACGGCTGGCCCTTGAGGTCTTGCGGATGGTCCTTGAGGCCGGCCTTAAGGTTTCCTTCCTTACCAAGGGTTACATTCCGGATGAGGCCTGGGCCCTCTTTGCGGATTATTCCTCACTTATATATCCCCGCATCGGCCTGGTCTCGGTCTCAAGGGATTATCACCGGCTCTTTGAGCCCCGGACGGCTCCTCCCCCGGTGCGGCTTACCCAGCTTGAACGCCTTTCGGCTCTGGGCTTAAACCCCTCGGTAAGGATTGACCCGGTGATCCCGGGCGTTTCCGACCGGGAGGAGGCCGTGGAGGCCCTCTTTCGGAGACTTTCCCTGGTAGGGGTAAAGGAGGTCTCGGTGAGCTATCTCGTGCTCCGGCCCGGGGTCATCCGTCAGATGGCCCGGGAACTTCCGGCCGGAATTTTTCGGAGCATTCTCAAATATTATGCCGGCCAGCCCTGGCAGAAGGTCATCACCTCGGCCGTAACCAGGTTGGCCCTAAAAGAAGTGCGGGAGTCCGGCTACGCCCTTTTTCGGGAGGTGGGCCGGGCCTACGGAATTCGGGTAAGGGTGTGCGGCTGCAAGAACCCGGACCTACCTTTTGAGGACTGCATCCCCTGGGAGAGGGACTTTCCGGGGAAAAATTCCTCCCATCTTCCCCTTTTTGCAGGAAAAGTTTACACTGGTAAAGATGCAGATAGATTTTCAGGATCCGGAATTTCGAAAACTTCTTGAGGAACTGGTCTCTCAGGCGGTGGCCCGTTTCGTGGCCGAAAACGAACTTCGGGCCCGGGAGATCTCTCTCGTGGAACGTCTCATCCGGGTGGAGGAAGAGCTTAAAGCCCTGCGGGAGGTCATGCACGAGTACATGAAGCTTACCGACAAACGTTTTGAGGCCATGGAACGGGCCAATCAACAACGCTTTGAGGCCATTGAGAAGCGGCTTTCGTTTCTTCAGTGGTTCATGGGGTTCGGTTTCACCTTTATTGCCACCCTTATCGGGATAGCCACCTATTTTCTGGCCCACTGATCCGTGAAAATCGCTTTAGTGCGTCCCAGAGTGGGTTTCGGTCTCGGAGGGGCGGAGAACTACACCGCCTATGTGGCCCGGGAGCTTCTGCGTGCCGGACATGAGGTCTTCGTGGTGGCCGACCGCTGCGAGGTCCCCGAGGTTAAACACCTCCGGGCCCGGATTTACGGCCGGGGCTCGCTGGTAAAGACCCTCTCCTTCTTTTTTAACGCCCGCAGGGTGCTTTCCCGCAAGCGCTTCGATGTAGTTTATGCCACCTCCCGGTTTTTCCCGGCGGACTGGGTGCGGGTCTCGGATCCGCTCCATATCGTCTGGCTTTACCGGGGCTACGCAAGGCCGCCCCTTCTCTGGCCGCTACGCCCCAGACACCGGCTCATCCTCTGGCTTGAGCGAAAAAGCCTCGAGCAGGCCCGGCGGGTGATCGTAAACTCCCGCATGGTCTTTAACGAGATCGCCGAACACTATCCCTTTGCCGTGGGAAAGACCGAGGTCATTTATAACGGGGTGGATCTTGAGCGCTTCAACCCCGGAGTACAGCGTTTCAGGACCGAGGTACGCAGGGAACTCAACCTTTCCGAGGAGGATCGGGTGCTCCTTTTTGCGGGCTCCGACTGGCGAAGGAAAGGCCTTCCCTTTCTCCTTTCGGTGCTTGAAGAATTGCCGGAGGAATTTAAACTCCTGGTGGCAGGCGGTAAAAGGCTCGGGAAAAAGGGCCGGGTCCATTATCTGGGGACGGTAAAGAATATGGAAAGGCTTTACGGGGCGGCGGATCTTCTGGTGCTTCCCACCCGCTATGACCCCTTTGCCAACGTGGTGCTTGAGGCCTTAGCCTGCGGCCTTCCGGTCCTCACCACCCCGGAAAACGGCGCCGCGGAGGCGGTGACTTATTTGGGACGGGGAAAGGTGCTTCCCCTCCACGTTCGGGACTGGATCACGGGTATTCCCGCGGTCATAACCCTCCGGAACTCTCCGGAGAGCATGAGATCTCTTACTTTTAAATTTTCCTGGGAAAGACATCTTGAAGCCCTCTTCCGAGCCTAAACGCATCGTCATTCTGGATACCGGAAGGGAATGGGGCGGGGGGACCAACAGCCTCCTCGAACTCTTAAAACGCATTGATAAAGAAAAATTTAAATTCGGGGCCATCTTTTACCGAAACTACCCCAAGGGAACCGAATCCGACATCCGAAGGGAACTGGAAAAACTGGGGGTGGAGTTTTTCCTGGTCCCCCCCAAAAAATTGCCTCCCAAAGTAAAAATCCTCAAAGAACTTTGCCGGGCAGGGACCTTCTGGCTCAGGCCCTTCCGAAAAGATCTACTTTTTCTCTTCGATTATCATTTCCGTATTCGACCTCAGGCCGAGGCCATAGCCCGAATCCTTAAGGATTTCCGGGCGGATCTTCTTTATATGAACAACCAGCCGGCCTCCAATCTGGAGGGGGTTCTTGCCGCCGAAAAGGTGGGAATCCCTGCCATCCTTCACTGTCGTATCGCCAAAAGAGTCCCCCGGATAGCCATCCGCAAAACCAACGCCCGGGTTCAAAGAGTCATCTGCGTTTCCCGGGGGCTGCGCGATTTCTACGTTTCCCGGGGCTTAAGGGCGGATCTCTGCACGGTAATCTATGATGGAATCGATCTTTCCCTTCGTCCCCGGAAAGAGCCGGGAAGCCTCCGGCAAAGATGGGGGCTTTTTCCGGAGGATTTCGTCCTGGGCACGGTCTGTTCCCTGGTAAAAAGAAAGCGGGTGCAGGACCTCCTTGAGGCCGCTTACCTGGTGCAAAGGAAGACCTCCGTGCCCATAAAGATCCTCATCGTAGGGGAAGGGCCGGAGCGAGAAAACCTGGAGAGACTCTCGCAGCGGCTGGGGCTTTCCTCCCGAACCCTCTTTACCGGTTTTCAGTCTGATCCCCTCTCCTTTATTCAGACCATGGACCTTTTCGTATTTCCCTCGGAAAAGGAGGGTTTCGGCCTAGTCATTTTAGAAGCCATGCTCCTCGGGAAACCGGTGATCGCCACCCGCATTCCCGGTCCCTCGGAGCTGGTTAAAGACGGAGAAACGGGTTTCCTGGTGGAGCCCCGGCAGCCGAAAGCCCTGGCCTCGGCTATAATGAAATTCCTTCAGGATCGGAGACTTGCGCAAACCATGGGAGAGAAGGGCCGCAAACGGGTGGAACAGTTTGACATCCGTCATTATGTATCCGGAGTAACCCGGGTCTTTGAGGAGGTGCTGAGTTGTTCTATGTCCTCTTGAGCCTCCTTCTTTATCCCTTCCTCTTTCCCTTTCTGCGGCCCAGGAAGAATCTCTCCCGCCTTGCGGTTATCCAGACCGCCAAGATCGGAGACCTCATCTGCTCCACGCCCGTATTTCGGGAAATCAAAAAACGCTATCCCGAAGTCGAACTCACGGTGCTCGCCAGTCCGGTAGCCCGGGGGGTATTGACCCATAACCCCTATGTGGATCGGGTGGTAATCCTCGACAAAGCCCGATACAGGGGCCTTCGCGGAAAGCTCCGCCTGGCCCGTTTCTTTCGTCGGGAAGGCTTTGATGCGGTAATCTCCCTCAATCCCAACGTGCTTTATGCGGTATCGCTTTTCTGGGGCCTGGTCCCTTTACGGATAGGGATCCTTTCCAGTTTTTCCGGACGGACCTATCGTCTGGCCTCTCTTCTTTTTTCCCGGGTCTATTACCATTCCCCGGAGCGCATGGTTAGCGAAGTCCATCTCAGGATGCTTGAACCCCTGGGGATAAAAGCCACCGACCCTTCACGGGACATCTTTCCTTCCCCGGAAGGGGAAGAGAAGGCCCGGGCTTTCCTTTCCTCCGTCTGCGAGCCCCTCATCGGTCTGGCCGTGAGCTGTCGCAACCGGTTGAAGGCCATGGAACCCGCGACCTGGGCCCGGTTGATCGACCTTATATCCCAAAACCTAAAGGCCCGGGTGGTCCTTATCGGCTCCGAAGCGGAAAGGAGCTTCGGGGACCGCATTCTTTCCCTGATCCGGGACAAAAACGCGGTCCTCAACGCCCTGGGAGCGTTCACCCTGGAGGAACTTCCCTCCCTTCTTAAGAGACTCAGGATCTTCGTAGGGGTGGATACCGGGATCATGTACATGGCCGATGCCCTGGGAGTACCGGTGGTGGTAATAGCCGGCCCCACCCATCCCCGGGAACCTGTCTCTTATACACATCT
>NZ_WFVX01000197.1:0-7710 GCF_015491435.1 Thermosulfurimonas sp. | reverse complement strand
GCGGGAAGATCTGTCCCTATGTCCAGGGATTCCCCTGGGCCCTGCCTTCCTCCATACGAATGGAGGAATACGGGGCCGAACTCCTGAGCCCGGTCTTTCATTTCGGCACCGGGGGAGGTCTCCTGCGCGAGGAATTCCGCCAGCTGGCGCGGCAGCTGGGGGTTTCCTGGTCGGAGATGAAAAAGGCCCTTTCCCGGGCCGAGGAGGCGCAGGAGGACTTTTATCGCTGGTTGAGAGCCCGGGGGGAGGAGATCCTGGAGGGCCTTGCCCCCGGCGAGCCGGCCCTGGTCATCGTGGGGCGGCCCTACAATGCCTTTGACCCCGGGGCCAATCTGGCCATTCACAATAAGATCCGGAGCCTGGGGGTGGTGGGGATACCCGTGGATATGCTGCCCCTGGACAGGGTGAAGACCCTGGATGGGCTGGAGGGGATGTACTGGCGTTACGGCCAGAGGATCCTCCTGGCGGCCCATTTCTGCCGGGAACATCCCCGCCTTTTCCCGGTCTTTATCACCAATTTTTCCTGTGGTCCGGATTCTTTTATAGAACATTTCTTCGAGGAGCTCCTGGCCGGGAAACCCTATCTTCAGATCGAGATCGACGAACACAGCGCCGATGCCGGGGTGGTTACCCGCATCGAGGCCTTTCTGGACAGTATCAAGGGGAAATTCCGTTCGGTCCCTCCGCCGCGGCGCCCCTCCAGGCCCCGTATTCGTCCCACCGACGGACGCACCCTGTACATCCCCTATATGGCGGATCATGCCCGGGTGCTGGCGGCGGCTTTCCGGGCCTGCGGGGTAAAGGCCGAGGTCCTTCCCGAACCCGACGACCAGGCCCTCTTTTACGGACGCCGTTATACCAGCGGTAAGGAATGTTACCCCACCATTTTGACCACCGGAGACATGATTAAACTGATAAAGAGCCCGGACTTCGATCCCTCCCGGGTGGCTTTCTTCATGCCCTCCGGAGCCGGTCCCTGCCGATTCGGGCAGTACAATCGCCTGCATCGCAAGATCCTGGATGAACTGGGGTTTCCGGAGGTCCCGATCTATTCCCCTCAGCAGGACGTGAAGCTTTACGAGGACCTGGGCATGGTGGGAGGAGACTTCACCCGCCTTACCTGGAAGGGGCTCATCTGCATGGATCTCCTGGACAAATTCCTGCGCGAGACCCGTCCCTATGAGGTGAATCCCGGGGAGACGGAGCGGGTTTACTGGGAAGCGGTGGAACGGCTGGAGCGAGCCATAGAATCACGGGAGGATCTCCTGCCGGTTATGGCGGAGATTCGGGAAAAATTCGTGCGCATTCCGGTCAGGGACAAGGGACTCAAACCGGTGGTGGGGATCGTGGGCGAGATTTATGTGCGTTCCAACCGTTATGCCAACGAGGACATAGTCCGGGTTCTGGAGTCTCTGGGAGCCGAAGTATGGCTCCCCACCATCGCCGAGTGGTTCTATTACATCAACTACACCTCCAAACGCTGGGCCAAGCGGATGCGTCTCTGGCGAAACCTGATCAAGCTGGTGATTGAGAACCGGGTGCAGCTGGAGGATGAGCACCGCTTCGTGAACCTGGTACGGGATCTCCTGCGCACCGCCGAGGAACCCACGGTGGAGGAGATCATCAGACTGGCCCGCGAGTACATGAGTGATGAATTCGAGGGGGAGGCCATCCTTTCCGTGGGCAAGGCCCTGGATTATCTCCGCCACGGGGTGAACGGTATCATCAACGTGATTCCCTTTACCTGTATGCCCGGCACCGTGGTCTCCATGATGCTCAAGAGAGTGCGTGAGGAGCGGGGGTATGTGCCGGTGCTCACCGTGCCCTGCGACGGTCAGCGTTCCATGGGTACGCGCATGCGGATCGAGGCCTTCATGTACCAGGTAAGGGAGCACTTTGAGGAAAACCTTCTTCGCAGGAAACAATAAAAGGAGCGAAACCACGGAATTGGGGTTTGGGGAGGGAAGATTTTTGGCTTTTCGGGAAAAATCGGTTTTGGTTTCGGTTGACTTTGTGCTTCTTTTTTGCTAAGGCTAGAGGACGTGAATGGGAAAAGGTGTATGGGATTACTTTTGGGAGCTGGTAGGCGAGGCCCTGGGCGTGGGGCTGGCCATGGTGGGTGCGGTATTGGCCGGGGCCCTTTCCGGCTGGCTGGTGGACGAGAAGATCTTCCACGGGAAGACTTCCCCCTGGTTCACCATTCTGGGTTTTGCCCTGGGAGCCGCCGGGGGGATAAAGAATGTATTTTATTTTCAGAAACGCATGAATAAAGACAGGGAAGAAAGATGAATTTTTCCGCGCCTCCGGAAAAGGTGCTGCGCGATTTCGAGTTTCGAAACCTTTTGATGGGGCTATTCCTGGTGTTGATCTCTATTCCTCTTTTTCGGCAACCCAGGGCGGTCTTCAGTGTGCTCCTGGGGGTGGGGTTGAGTTTGCTGCTTTTCCAGTATCTCAAGCGGGATGGTCGGGAGATAGCTGCCCGGGCCCTGGCCGGGGTGCCGCACGGTAAGATTCTGCGCTCCTTCCTGTTCAAGTATTATCTGCGTCTTCTGGCGGTGGGGCTTTTTCTGGGGATCCTCTTTTATTTCCGGTTGATCCATCCGGTGCCCCTTACGTTGGGGCTTTCGGTGGGGGTAATCCAGCTTTTCTGGACCCTTTTGGAACTGGGTATGAGAAAAATATTGGCTCAGGCCAGATAAGGAGGGAGGCTTATGGAAGAACCTATTTTCTTGTTGTGTTTGCTTTTACAGAAACTGGGGTTGCCTTCCGGAGAGGAGTTCTATTATCACGCCCATCCGGAGGGCAGTCTGGTGGGGGGTCTATTTCAGTTTAAGCTGGAGTATTTCCTGGCCCCGCATATGGTCTATGGGTACCTGGCCATGTTGCTTATCCTGGTCTTGGCCCTGCTCGGAGCCCGCCGGGGAGAGTTCATTCCCTCCGGGCTTCAGAATTTCTGGGAGCTGGTGATCGAGACCCTTTACAATTTCACCCGGGATAATCTGCCGGACCCCAAACATCTGAAGCGCGATGTCTTTCCGCTGGTGTTTCCTCTCATCGTGATGTTTGCCCTCTTTATCGGGGTCTCCAATTTTATGAGTCTTATTCCGGGGTTTGCCTGTCCCACGGCCAATATAAACGTCACCCTGGGGCTCACTCTGATAACCATTGTTTATTATCATATTCTGGGTTTCTGGTTCCATGGTCTGGGATACATCAAACATTTTTTTGGGCCCATTAAGTGGCTGGCTCCGCTGATGTTCTTTATCGAGGTTTTCAGTCACCTGGGGCGGATCATTTCTCTTTCCGTACGACTCTTTGCCAACATGTATTCCAAGGAGCTTCTGGTGGCCATCCTTCTCTTTCTGGCCGGAAAATATATGGCTCCTCTTCCCATCTTGCTTCTGGGAGTGATAGTGGCCTTTGTGCAGATGCTCATTTTTATAGCTCTTTCCATCGCTTACTTTGCCGGAGCGGTGGAGGAGGCCCATTAAGGCTTGCAGGGGGATGCGGGCCATCCCTGTATCCCCGGGAAGGATATAAAAAAATATTAAAAATCTGAAAGGAGGTTGGGGAGGATGAAGAAGGTACTGAGTCTTACGGTGTTTTTCCTTCTGGTAGGAGCCAGTCTGGCTCTGGCGGCTGAGGGTGGAGCCGGTTCTCTGGGCTTCGGGTTCCTGGGGGCTGTGGTCCTGGGGGCCTGTCTGGGGGTAGGAGTGGCGGCCAGCGGATGCGGCGTGGGCATGGGACACGCTACCCGCGGAGCCTGTGAAGGTATCGCCCGTAATCCGGAACTGGCCGGAAAGCTTACCGTGACCATGATTCTGGGTCTGGCCTTCATCGAGGCCCTGACCCTCTATGCCCTGGTGCTTGGCTTCTATCTCATCTTCGCCAAGCTCGGAAGCTTCATGGCTCTGGCCGGTCTGGGCGGCTAACGCAGGGGTACATTCCGATCCTTGAGGGCCGTGGGGGAAGTCCTTCACGGCCCTTTTCCTTTAAGTTAACCTTAAGACATGCCGGTTCGGGTATTTACCGCTGCCCTTTCCGGGGTGGAGGCCTTTCCGGTAGAGGTGGAGGTGGATCTGGCCTTCGGGCTGCCGGGGACCACCATCGTGGGGCTCCCGGATAGCACGGTGCGGGAAAGCCGGGAGAGGATCCGGGCGGCGATAAAAAATTCCGGTTACGAATATCCCGATCGACGCATTACCATCAATCTTTCCCCTGCGGATGTCAAAAAAGAGGGATCCGGCTTCGATTTGCCCATGGCCGTGGGGCTGCTGTCCGCCACCGGGGTCCTTCCCCCGGAGGCCGTGGAAAGGCATCTTTTCCTGGGGGAGCTGGCCCTTGACGGTCGTTTGAAAGCCACCCGAGGTGTGCTTCCGGTGGCTCTGGCCGCGGGAAGATTCGGGTTCGAGACCCTGGTGGTCCCCCGCGAGAACGGATCCGAAGCGGCCCTGGCTCCCGGGATTCGGGTTCTGGCCGCGGAACATCTGGCGCAGCTGGTGGAGTATTTCCATGGACGAGCGGAAATCCCCTCCGTATCTCCGCCTTCTCCGTCCACCCATTCCTATTCCGAGGATCTTTCGGATATAGTAGGGCAGGAGACCGCCCGTCGTGCCCTGGAAATAGCCGCAGCCGGAGGGCACAATCTGCTCTTGGTAGGCCCTCCCGGAGCCGGAAAGACCATGCTGGCCCGCAGGCTTCCCACCATCTTGCCGGAGATGAGCTGGGAGGAGGCCCTGGAGACCACGCGGATCTACAGTGTGGCCGGGCTTCTTCCCCCGGAACATCCCCTGGTTCTTTCGCGTCCCTTTCGCAGTCCCCACCATACCATCTCCGAGGTGGGGCTTATCGGTGGAGGGGCGCAGCTTCGCCCCGGAGAGATCTCTCTAGCCCACCACGGGGTGCTTTTTCTGGACGAGCTTCCGGAGTTCAACCGTCGGGCTCTTGAGGCCCTGCGAGAGCCGCTGGAGGAGGGCCGGGTTACCATAACCCGGGCTACGGGTAGCGTTACCTTCCCGGCGCGTTTTCTCCTGGTGTGCGCCATGAATCCCTGTCGTTGCGGATATTACGGGGATCCCCGGCGACCCTGTCGATGCACCCCTCAGGAAATAAGACGCTACCGATCCCGACTTTCAGGGCCGCTCCTGGATCGTATCGATCTCCAGCTGGAGGTGCCGGCGGTGGATCACCGGGAACTTGCGGCCGAAAGGCGGGGGGAACCCTCGGAGGTGGTGCGCCGGCGGGTAATCCGGGCCCGTAAACGTCAGGAGGAACGTTACGGGGTCCCCGGGAAGACCAATGCCTGCCTCACCGTCCGGGAGGTGCAGGAATGGTGCCGTCCGGACCGGGAGGGACGTCAGCTGTTGGAAAAAGCCGGAGACAAACTGGGGCTCTCGGCCCGGGCCTATCACCGGATTCTCCGGGTGGCCCGCACCATCGCCGACCTCGAGGAGGCGGAGAGTATTTCGGTACGCCATATCTCGGAGGCCATCCAGTATCGAAGTCTGGATCGGGCCCTGCCCTGAGAAAGAGTTGGGGGTAAAATAATTTTATGACCTTCACCGAAAGAGTTAAGGCCCGAAGCGAACCTTTTTTTCTTCCCCTGGTACGGCTATTGAGCCGTCTGCGGGTTCATCCTTCTACGGTTTCCGTGGCGGGTTTTATCGGGGTGGTCCTTGCCGGGGTGATCCTGGCCCTGGGGCATCTGCGCCTGGGGGGGCTTTTGTTGGCCCTTTTCGGGCCTCTGGATGCCGTGGATGGTATGCTGGCCCGTAAGACCAATCAGGTTTCCACCTTCGGGGCCTTCCTGGATTCCACCCTGGACCGCTACGCGGAAATCGCTCTTTTCCTGGGACTCACCTACTATTTTCTCCGCCTCGGAAACCACTGGGGGGTAATCCTCTGCCTCCTTACCCTTACCGGTTCCCTTATGGTCAGTTATACCCGGGCCCGGGCCGAAGGCCTTGGTCTTTCCTGTAAGGTGGGACTTTTTACCCGTTTCGAACGCCTGCTGGTTCTTACCGTGGGCCTGGTCTTCGGAGGACTGATCCCGATCCTGGCCCTCTTGAGTCTGCTTACCCATTTTACGGCCCTGCAACGTATTCTCCATGTGCGCCGACAGAGCCGGGGGTAAAGGGCTCCTTTACGTGGTGGCCACCCCCATCGGGAATCTTCGCGATATTACCCTTCGAGCCCTGGAGGTCCTGAAAGAGGCGGATCTGATCCTCTGTGAGGATACCCGCACTACCCGGAAACTCCTGACTTATTATCAGATCTCTGGAAAACGGCTGCGCAGTTTCTACAAGGACAACGAGGCTCAACGCGTGCCCGAAGTCCTGGAGGCCCTGAGACGGGGATGGAAGGTGGCCCTGGTTTCTGAGGCCGGGACTCCGGGTATCTCCGATCCCGGAGCCCTGCTGGTGCGAGAGGTCCGCAAGGCCGCCTTTGCCGTGGTTCCTGTGCCGGGTCCATCGGCCCTTACCACCTTCCTTTCCGTTTCGGGACAGGATTTAAGCGGAGGTTTTATGTTCCTGGGATTCTCCCCCGCCCGTAAAACCGAGCGAAAGAAACTCCTGCAGCAGCTCAGGGATTACCCCTATCCCATGGTGTTTTTCGTTCCTCCGCATCGTTTGAGGACCTTTCTCCGGGAGGCCCTGGAAATCCTGGGGGACCGTTCCGTGGTGCTCGGACATGAACTTACCAAGATGCACGAGGAAGTACGGAGCTTCTCCCTGAGAGAGGCCGCTGAATATTTCGAAACCACCGCGCCCAAGGGAGAATATATCCTTCTTTTGGAGGGGCGGAGCAACGAGCCGGACCTTTCCATGGAAGAGATCCTTGCCGCGATCGAGGATCTTCGCCGGAAAGGGTATCCTCTCAAGGAGGCGGTAAAGGAGATGGCCCGACGTTATGGACTCTCCACCAAGGAACTTTATGCCCTGGCCCTGCGCCGCAAGCGGGATTAACCCCTCTCTTTAAGACTTCCCCAGACCACCTGGCCGTAGGAGAGGCCTCCGTCGTTCGGAGGGACCTCCTCGGAGAAGACGGGTTTAAGGCCCCGGGCGGAAAGCGCTCTCATTACCATCTCAAGGAAGAGGGCGTTCTGAAAACAGCCTCCGGAAAGGGCCACCTCCCGGATCCCGTCAAGACCCGAAAGCTCTGCCGCAGCCCGGGAGAGGGTCCGGGCCAGCCCCAGATGGAACCTCCGGGCAATAAGCTCCCGGGGAACCCCTCGCTTGAGATCCCGGAGGGCCGCGGCGAGGAAGGCCTCCGGGGAGATCGTTCCGGAGGAGGGATCGAATTCCACGAGGTATCCGGCATCCCTTTCCTTCTCGGCCTCCGCGGACAGGCTTTCAAGCCTTAAGGCCAGTTCCCCCTCGTAGGAATTGACCGAGCCGCAGCCCAGGATCACCGCCAGGGCCTCAAAGAGCCTTCCGGCACTTGAGGTGCGCGGAACATTGAGGCCCCGGGCAAGCTGTATCTCCACCAGCCGGATCTTTTCCGCGGAAAGCTCCGGCACCCGGGAAAGGAGGATTCTTCGGGCCTCATCAGGGGCAAAGAGTTTGAGCAGCAGGGCCAGGGCCACCCGCCAGGGTTCACGCTCGGCGGCCTCGCCCCCGGGAAGTTCGAAGGGGCGAAGGTGAGCCAGACGCTGGAAGCGCGGCCCCTCAAGCCGAAGGACCTCTCCGCCCCAGATGGTGCGATCCGTTC
>NZ_WFVX01000196.1:0-2788 GCF_015491435.1 Thermosulfurimonas sp. | reverse complement strand
TTTCTCAAGGAACTGGTCTCCTTTCTGGTGCACGGCTCCTCGGTGCGGGTACATCTGGAGATCCCGGAGGGCATTCCTCCTTTACGGATGGACAGCTCCCACTTCGCACAGATGATCCAGAACCTGATCCTCAATGCCCTGGAGGCCATGCCCCAGGGAGGGGATATATTTATTCAGGCCGAGTATCAGGACGGGGAGGTGGTTCTGGTGATAAGGGATACCGGGCCGGGCATCCCCCGGGAGGTTCAGTCGCGCATCTTTGAGCCTGGATTAACCACCAAACCCGCGGGGACCGGTCTGGGGCTGGCGGTGGTCAAGAGCGTGGTGGAGCGTTACGGCGGCGAGATCGAGGTCTTTTCTTTTCCGGGGGAAGGGACCACCTTCCGGATTCGTCTTCCGGCGGCCGAGAAGTCCGGCGAGAAAGAAATTCCTTCTCCGGAAACCCCGATTGAATCCCGGAAGTTTTCCGGAAGGGTGCTGGTGATGGACGACGAGGAGCCCATACGGCTCCTTTTGGCCGAGGCCCTGGGGTACCTGGGGGTGGAGGTGGAAACCGCGGAAAACGGCCCGGAGGCCCTGGCCAAATACGAAAAAGCCCTTTCCGAGGGGCGTCCCTTTGACCTCCTGCTGCTGGATCTTACCGTCCCCGGAGGCAAGGGGGCCCGCTGGGTAGCAGAAAGACTTAAGGATCGGCAGCCCCGCCCCCGTCTGATCCTCTCCACCGGCTATTCTCTGGAGGGCTCGGAGGCCATCGAACCCTTCGATGGTCTGCTGCGCAAGCCCTATACCCTTGAGGAACTCACCGAACTCCTGCGCAGGCATCTCCGGTCATGATCCTGGCCCTGGCTAACCAAAAAGGTGGGGTGGGTAAGACCACCGTGGCGGTCAATCTGGCTGCGGCTCTGGCCGAAAGCGGGGAACGGGTCCTTCTGGTGGATCTGGACCCCCAGGCCAACGCCTCCAGCGGCCTGGGAGTCCGGGTGTCGGCTTCCCGCAGCCTTTATGCGGCCCTTTGTGGCGAACGCTCCGGCCGGGAGATCCTGATTTCTACCCCTTTCGGGCTGGATCTGCTTCCCTCTTCCGCCGATCTGGCTGGAGGGGAAGTGGAACTCCTCGATCTCCCCCACCGGGAACTCCTGGTGCGGGGGATCCTGGAATCCCTGGCCGCAGAATACGATTTCATCCTCCTAGATTGTCCGCCTTCCCTGGGTATTCTTACGGTAAACGCCCTGTGTGCGGCCGAGGGGGTGGTCATACCCCTTCAGTGCGAGTATTATGCTCTGGAGGGCCTGTCCCTCCTCATAAAGACCCTGCGTCGCATCAGGGAGGGACTTAATGCCCGCTTGTTCCTCTTTGGTATCGTTCTTACCATGTTCGATGGTCGCAATCGTCTCTCGCGGGAAGTGGCGGAGGAAGCCCGGCGTCACTTTCGCTGGACGGTGTTTGAGACCCTTATTCCCCGTACCGTGCGTTTGAGCGAGGCTCCCAGTCACGGTCAGCCCATAACCGTTTATGATCCGAGAGGGCGGGCGGCAGAGGCCTTTCGCAGACTGGGTGAGGAGGTAAAACGTCGTGCCCGAGAAAAGAACCCGTAAACGCCTGGGAAGGGGGCTGGCGGCCCTTCTTCCCGAAACCGAGGGAGAACTGCGCACCGTTCCCCTGGAGCGCATCCTGCCCTCACCCTTTCAGCCCCGAAAAAGGTTCAATCCGGCTGAACTGGAGGAACTGGCTCGCTCCATCCGGGACCGGGGGATCCTTCAGCCGCTTCTGGTACGCGAGATAGCCCCGGAGACCTATGAACTGGTGGCCGGAGAACGACGTTTACGGGCGGCCAAAATGGCCGGTCTTTCCGAGATTCCGGTACTGGTAAAGCATCTTTCAGACGAAGAAGCCCTGGCCGTGGCCCTGATCGAAAACCTGCAGCGGGAGGATCTCAACCCCCTGGAGGAGGCCGAGGGGTATCGACGCCTTCAGGAGGAGTTCGGTTATTCCCAGGAAGAAATAGCCCGCAAGGTGGGACGGGATCGTTCCACCATAGCCAATTCCTTACGACTACTCCGGCTCCCCCCGGAGGTGCAGGAGGATCTATGGGAGGGGAGGCTTTCGGCCGGTCACGCCCGGGCCCTTCTGTCCCTGGAAGACCAGGAGTTGATCCTCACCGCCCGCCAGGAGATCCTCCGCCGGGGCCTTTCGGTAAGGGAAACGGAACGTCTGGTACGACGACTGAAGGAGGGGCGCCCCGGGCGGAAAAAGGCCCCTCCGGATCCGGATCTGGAGGCCCTGGCCACGGAACTTTCCCGCTGGTGCGGAGGAAAGGTAAAGATAGAGATGGGACGTAGGGGGCCCCGGTTCCGCTTCGATTTCGACGACCTGGAAACCGCGGAGCGCTTCGTGGAGGCCCTGCGACGCCTATTTTCCCTCTAAGGGCCGGCTCTTCACCGTCTTTCCTTCCAGGAAAAATTCCACCGGACCGGGAATTTCCTTGCGGACCTCGTATTCGTAACGTCCGATGGCGATCCGTACCCCCGGATAGACCCGATCCAGGACCTTAAGGGTATGCTGGGTATAGGCCTGAAGGGCTTCTTCTTTCTCTTTGATTTTTTCCTGAAGATTGGCCTGGGCCAGGACCTTTTCCCGAAAGACCTTCTGGATCTTGCTTAAGAGCCGGGCCTTGTCCGGGGTGAGGCGCCCTTCTTTTTTGAGTTTGAGCCCCAGGCTCAGGGCCTGGTGTAACTTTTCGGTGGCTTCATCCAGAAGGACCAGTTCTTCTTTGAGGCGTTCTATCTCC
>NZ_WFVX01000195.1:0-9962 GCF_015491435.1 Thermosulfurimonas sp. | reverse complement strand
CGCTGCCGATGGAGGAGTGGCCGCAGTGATTGAATTTGCTAGAACGGTTCAATCACCTTGGCGTGTTGGTATTGCATTTGGTGCTATCGCAAGACCAGAAGTCGATACAGAGATCCTGCCCGGCTTACTTGACTCTGGTGAGAAGCCGATCACCCAGTTTATAGGTGGCTTTATCCGGAGCAGACTCCAAAATCGGGGCTGGTCGTGGGTCGACTGCCTTAAGATCTCGGACTGGCGCCCTGAGCAGATCGGTAAGTTGCTATCCTTCTTACCTTTTTCGCAAGAGACATGGGAGCGAGCAGAACGCCTTCTTGGGGAAAATCAATCAGCCTACTGGAAACAAGCTAACGTTAATCCCTACGAAGCTGACCAAGGGTTGGAAATTGCGGTTAAGCTATTGATTCAACATGGAAGACCAGTAGCAGCAATCAGTTGCCTGTTCAAGATGCTCTCCGACAAGCAGCCATTTGATCCACGAGTGGCCATTCAAGCTTTGCTAGAAGCGATTACTTCTCCCGAGAGTCTTCATGTTGTTGCCTATGAAGTCGTAGAAATCATTAAAGCTTTACAGAATAACCCGGATATCACTCCGGAAGATCTCTTCCGTGTGGAATGGGCATACCTTCCTCTACTAGAGAGGGATCTTTTAGAGAAAGACCATGGTGTTGAACCAAAGTTACTTAGTCGAAAACTGGCTGATGATCCGCACTTCTTCTGTGAAGTGATTAGACTAGTATTTTTAGGCAAGAGTGAAGAATGTTCAACCGAGAAACCTACCGAAGAAAAGAAGAAAATTGCGGAAAACGCTTTTCGTTTATTGCAAATCTGGCGAATTCCTCCAGGTCTTCAAAAAGATGGATCATATGACGGTAATAAACTCAAAGAATGGCTGTATGCAGTAAAGAGAGAGTGTTCCCAAACAGGACATTTAGAGATCGCTATGTACAAAATAGGTCAGGTACTTATTCATGTTCCTCCTGATCCGGACGGACTGTGGATTCATCGTGCTGCGGCAGAGGTTCTCAACGGGAAGGATGCTAAAGCCATGCGCGATGGATTCAAGAATGCACTTTATAACTCGCGCGGAGTATATGTCGTTGATCCAACAGGGAAGCCCGAGAAGGAACTAGCAGCCAAATATCGCAAGCAAGCCGAAGCTGTTGATCAAGCTGGGTACCCTCGTCTGGCAGCTACACTCCGAGAACTGGCAGAAACCTATGAAAGAGAAGCAGAATGGATATCCGCGAGAGAAAGCTTTAATGAAAGCTGGTAAGTATACGAAATGAAATTCACAGAATCTGAAGTTGAATCGGCGGCGCTGGCCTGGCTCGAATCCCTGGGCTGGCAAATAAAGCACGGGCCGGAGATCGCCCCCGGAGAGCCTTTCGCCGAGCGAGACGATTATCGGGAGGCTATTCTACCGCAACGTCTGAAGGATGCTCTGGCTCGCCTAAACCCGGAACTTCCTATCGAGGCCCTGGATGAAGCCTTTCGAAAGCTCATAAACCCTCCCGGTGCCACGCTCGAGGCTCGTAACCGGGCCTTTCACCGGATGCTTGTGGACGGTGTGACGGTGGAATATCGCCGGGAGGATGGCTCCATAGCCGGCGCCCAGGTGCGCGTAATAGACTTTGACGATCCCGCAAATAACGACTTCCTGGCCGTCAACCAGTTTACCGTTACCGAAGGCCGCCATACCCGCCGGCCGGACATCGTGCTTTTCGTAAATGGACTTCTGTTAGTCATTATCGAATTGAAAAATCCGGCGGACGAAGAAGCCACCATCTGGACTGCTTATCAGCAACTTCAAACTTACAAAGCGGAACTTCCCACTCTCTTTGCCTTCAATGAACTTTTAGTCATTTCGGACGGGCTGGAAGCCAGGATGGGGACGCTTACCGCCGGGCGGGAATGGTTCAAACCCTGGCGCACGATCTCGGGCGAGCGGGTGGAGGACGAAGGCCTCCCCCAGCTTGAAGTGCTTCTTAAGGGGGTTTTCGAGCCGGGGCGTTTTTTGGAACTGATCCGGGATTTCATAGTTTATGAAGACGACGGCGGAAGGCTTGCCAAAAAAGTGGCCGGATACCACCAATTCCATGCTGTGCGCGTAGCAGTGCGGGAGACCCTGAGGGCGGCCGCATTGATCGAAGACGAAGGCTTGCGCGTAGGAGAAGAAATAGGCCGTTATGAGGTGCGGGGGCAGGGTGGGCGGCCCGGTGACCGGCGTATCGGGGTAGTGTGGCATACGCAGGGGTCCGGCAAAAGCTTGACCATGGTCTTCTATGCTGGGCGCATCATTCGTGAGCCGGCCATGCAAAACCCCACGGTGGTGGTACTCACCGACCGAAATGATCTCGATGATCAATTATTTGGAGTCTTTTCTCGCTGCCAGGAACTTCTACGCCAGGAGCCTGTTCAGGCCCAAAGCCGGGCCCACCTGCGCGAGCTTCTTTCACGAGAAGCCGGAGGTATCATCTTCACCACCATTCAAAAGTTCTTTCCTGACCAGAAAGGCGACCGTCATCCCCTGCTCTCTTTACGACGCAACATTGTGGTCATAGCCGACGAAGCTCATCGCAGCCAGTACGATTTCATTGATGGTTTTGCCCGTTATATTCGGGATGCCTTACCCAACGCCTCCTTTATTGCTTTCACGGGAACACCCATTGAGCTTGAGGACCGCAACACGCGAGCCGTCTTCGGAGACTACATCTCCATTTACGATATTCAGCGAGCCGTAGAAGATGGCGCGACGGTGCCCATTTACTACGAAAACCGACTGGCAAAACTTACGCTACCTGAAGAGCTAAAGCCCAAAATCGACGAAGAATTTGAGGAAGTTACTGAAAGAGAAGAAGTCGAGCGTAAGGAGAAACTCAAAACCAAATGGGCGCAACTTGAAGCCATTGTGGGGGCAGAACCACGCCTCCGCATGATCGCCCAAGATATTGTGGAGCATTTTGAGCGTCGTCTGGAAGCCCTGGATGGGAAGGGTATGATCGTTTGCATGAGCCGTCGTATATGCGTTGATCTTTATAACCAGATTATTCGCCTGCGTCCTGAATGGCACCACGAAGATGACGACAAAGGCGTAATTAAAGTGGTGATGACCGGTTCGGCTTCGGATCCTCCGGAATGGCAGCCCCATATCCGTAACAAAGAAAGACGGGAGTTCCTGGCCCGGCGTTTTCGCGACCCAACCGATCCCTTGAAGCTGGTAATCGTGCGCGACATGTGGCTTACAGGCTTCGATTGCCCGAGCCTTCATACCATGTACATCGACAAACCCATGCGCCGCCACGGGCTCATGCAGGCCATCGCCCGGGTGAACCGCGTCTTCCGGGACAAACCCGGAGGGCTGGTAGTGGACTATATTGGCCTGGCCCGCGAATTAAAACAGGCGCTTGCGGTTTATACCGAAAGCGGAGGTAGAGGTCGCACGGCCCTTGATCAGGAAGAGGCGGTGGCGGTCATGCAGGAAAAATACGAAATCTGTTGTGACCTTTTCCACGGCTTTGACTGGTCGGCCTGGAAAACCGGAACTCCCGAAGAACGTCTGGCCCTCCTTCCCGCGGCCCAGGAACATATTTTGGCCCAGCCGGATGGAAAAGAGCGTTTCGTCAAGGCAGTGCTCGAACTTTCCAAGGCCTTTGCCCTGGCCGTTCCTCATGAAGAGGCCATGCGTATCCGTGACGACGTGGCCTTTTTCCAGGCTGTACGCTCCGCCCTGGTGAAACGTTCACCTTCTGAGGCCCGTCCCCAAGAAGAGTTGGATCACGCCCTCCGCCAGTTGGTGGATCGGGCCGTAGCCCCTGAGGGAGTAGTGGATATTTTTGCGGCTGCAGGCCTTAAAAAGCCGGACATTTCCATTCTTTCGGAGGAATTTCTGGCCGAAGTGCGGGACATGCCCCAAAAGAATCTAGCGGTGGAACTTTTGCGCAAACTTCTTCAGGGAGAAATCCGCACCCGGCGGCGCAAAAATGTGGTTCAGGCCCGGCGCTTTTCTGAAATGCTTGAGCGCGCAGTTCGGCGCTATCAGAACCGGGCTATTGAAGCCGCCCAGGTCATCGAAGAATTGATTGCGCTTGCTCGCGAAATGCGTGAGGCCGACCGGAGAGGGGAAGAATTAGGTTTAAGCGAGGAAGAGGTGGCCTTCTACGATGCTTTAGCGGCCAACAAGAGTGCGGTGGAAGTTTTGGGAGATAAAACTTTGCGAAAGATCGCCCAGGAACTGGTGCGTTTGGTACGAGAAAACGTCACCGTGGATTGGGCCCAGCGTGAAAACGTAAGGGCCTACTTGCGAGTTCTGGTAAAACGTACCCTTCGTAAGTACGGCTATCCTCCGGATAAACAGGAAGAGGCCACGCAGACGGTACTTAAACAGGCTGAAGTTTTATCGGAAGAATGGGTAAAAATGAACCTTTAATCATTGTCTGCCGATATTGATTGCCATTGACCCGTTTTGGCCGGTTTTGACCCCTCTTGTCCGAGATCTCAAAATCGGATAAAGTCTTTGATAGCTAAGGATTTCAAGCCCTTGCCCGGGTGGCGGAATAGGTAGACGCTGGGGACTTAAAATCCTCTGGGGTTCCCACCCCGTGCCGGTTCGAGTCCGGCCCCGGGCACCAGTCTTCGAGGAGTTTCCCTTCGGTAAAGCTTAAAATTTAAGCACCACCGGTCCCTTTTTAAGCATCACCAACCGGGAATTCCATTCTAAGTGCTCTAAAAATCGTTTCTTTTAAATTGGCATCTCGGTTGCACCCTCTGTCTTCAAAAAGCTGGTGGAGGCGTGCTATGGCCATTATCGATGTCCGGTGGACGGAGGCCCGGGTGCGCATGATGGAGGATCTCGCGCGGGCCCTCCGCAAGCCTATCGAGAAAAGACGCTGGGCCATGGTGATTGATCTCGCAAAATGCATCGGATGTACGGCCTGCACCACGGCCTGTGTGGCGGAGAATCACCTTCCGCCCGGGGTGGTGTACCGGCCGGTGATCCACGAGGAGACCGGGAAGTTTCCCAATGTAAGGGCCCGGTTCATACCGCGGCCCTGCATGCACTGCGACCATCCTCCCTGCACCAAGGTCTGCCCGGCCATCGCCACCTGGAAGCGCCCGGACGGGATCGTGGTGGTGGACTACGAGAAGTGTATCGGCTGCCGCTACTGCATCACCGCCTGTCCCTATAGCGCCCGGACCTTTGACAAGGGTTACTACTGGTGTGACGGAACCCCCGAGATCCCCGAATATGAGAAGCTCCCCTCCTTTGAGTACGGGAAGACCTGGCCGCGGGAGGATCGGGAAAGTTCTCCGGTGGGGAACGTGCGCAAGTGCCACTTCTGTATGCACCGCATTGATAAGGGACTCCTTCCGGCCTGTGTGGTGACCTGCCTCGGGGACGCCACCTACTTCGGGGACGCCAACGACCCCAAGTCCCTGGTCTCGGAGCTTATCGGTTCTCCCAGGGCGGTGCGTCTTAAGGAACACATGGGCACCAGGCCCTTCGTCTTTTACCTAATCTAAGCCAAGGAGGAGGGTGATGAGAGAGGGATTGAGAAAACTGGTCTGGCTGGTGGCCATCGTCCTTTTCGTCATCGGTTTTTACGGGCTTTATGAACGCCTGGCCTACGGACACCGCATCGCCGACTACGGCTCCTATGTGACCTGGGGGCTGTGGGTGGCGGCTTACATCTATTTCATCGGTCTTTCCGCCGGGGCCTTCTTCCTCTCCACCCTGGTCTATGTCTTCGGGGTGAAAAAGCTTGAGAGGATCGGAAAGCTCGCCCTCTGGACGGCCTTTGCCTGTTTGATTGCGGCCCTTCTTTCCATCTGGTTTGACCTCGGGCATATGTGGCGGGCCTGGCGCATCCCGATCCACTGGCCCATCTCCATGATGAGCTGGATGGCCGTGCTCTACAGCGCCTACTTCATCCTCATCGTGATTGAGATCTGGTTTGCCATGCGGAAGGATCTCGTGGAAAGGGCTCAGGCCGGCTCGGCCCTCTGTTCCTTTCTTGTCTTCGGAAGCCGCGACCTTTCGCCCGAGGCCTTGGAGAGAGACAAAAAGGTCCTCAAGGTCCTGGGGATCATCGGTATTCCGCTGGCCACGGCCTTTCACGGCGGAGTGGGAACCCTTTTTGCCGTGGTGGCGGCCAAGCATCACTGGCACAGCGGCCTCACCCCCATCGTCTTCCTGGTGGGGGCCCTTCTTTCCGGGGCCGGCCTTCTCATCTTCGCCACCTACCTCTGGGGCCCGGCCGAGGAGGCCGAGCGCAACGAGATGCTCAAGTTCATGGGCTACATCCTGATCGGGCTCATCTGTTTTGACTTCCTGCTTGAGATCGCCGAGTACCTGGTGGGCTCCTACGCCAAGGTGCCGGAGGAGTATCTCCCCATCCGTTACATCATCTTCGGCTATTACGGAAAGTACTGGTACACCTTCTGGATCGTGCACTTCCTGGGTGGGGTGGTGCTTCCCATCCTTCTGGCCTCAAGCCGCAAGCCCGGGGCGGTGGCCCTTGCGGGGCTTCTCGTGGCGGTGACCTTCCTTTCCGTGCGGCTTAACATCGTGATCCCCGGGCAGGTGGTGCCGGAGATCAAGGGGCTTGAGTGGGCCTTTTTCGGCCCGGGCTTAAAGTACTTCTATTTCCCGACGCTTGCCGAGTGGCTCCTTACGGCCTGGGTCACGGGTCTGGGTATGCTGATCTTCCTGGTCGGGGAAAAACTCCTCCCCATAACCAATAACCGCGCCTAAGGAGAAAAAACCTTTCCAGAGGAGGGAAAATATGAAAGATTTCAGGATAAAGCGGCGAACCTTTCTTAAGTCTCTGGCCTTTGTAGGCGGGGCGGTGGCCGCGGGGGAGATCCCCTGGCTCACCCAGCTTTACGCCGACGAGGACGGTTTCTATCACCTGGCCCAGAATGCCTACCCCTTTGATCGGCCGGAAAACGTGATCTATTCCACCTGTCTGCAGTGTCACACGGCCTGCACCATCAAGGGAAAGATCTACGAGGGGGTGCTGGTCAAGATTGAGGGGAACCCTTACAGCCCCATGAACATGTGGCCCCAGCTTCCCTACGACACCCCGCCGGAGAAGGCCGTAAAGTACGATGCCCGTCTCTGCCCCAAGGGACAGGCCGGGATCCAGAGCCTTTACGACCCCTACCGGCTGCGCAAGGTCTTAAAGCGTAAACCCGGGACCAAGCGGGGCGAGGGACAGTGGATCACCATTTCCTTTGAGCAGGCCATAGAGGAGATCGTAAACGGCGGAAATCTCTTCGGCGAGGGCCATGTCCCGGGGCTAAGGGAGATCTGGGCCGTGCGCGACCCCAAGCTCATGAAGCAGCTCAAGGAGGACGCCAAGGCCGTGGCCGAGGGCAAAATGAGCCTTTCGGAGTTCAAGCGGAAACACAGGGCGCACCTGGACAAGCTCATCGACCCCAATCATCCGGACCTCGGGCCGAAGAACAACCAGTTCGTGTTCCTGGCCGGGCGTATTGAGCACGGCCGCAAGGAGTTTTCCAAGCGCTGGCTCAAGGACGCCTTCGGCTCGGTGAACTGGTACGAGCACACCACGGTCTGCGAGCAGTCCCACCACATCGCCTACAAGGAGATGACCTACAAGTACAAGAACGGGAAGTGGGGGCACGGCAAGGAACACATGAAGCCCGATGTCCCCAACTGTGAGTTCGTGATCTTTTTCGGGACCAGTCCCTTTGAGTGCAACTTTGGCCCCACGCCCTGGGCGGCTATCATCACCAACGCTCAGGCCAAGCGGGGCTTCAAGTATGCGGTGGTGGATCCCCGGCTCTCGAACACCGCGGCCAAGGCCACTTACTGGGTGCCCATCAAGCCCGGAACGGATGCGGCCCTGGTCCTGGGGATGATCCGCTGGATCATTGAGAACAAGCGCTACAACGAGGCCTATCTGCGCAACGCCAACCGGACCGCGGCCCGGCGCACCGGGGACACCACCTGGACCAACGCCACCCACCTGGTGAAGATCAACCCCGACGGCACGGCCACCGAGCTTCTCCGGGGAAGCGACATCGGAATCGGCTCGGAGCACGAGTTCGTGGCCAGTGTGAACGGAAAGCTCGTGGCCTTTGACCCCTACGCCAGGGACGGCGAGCCGGTGGTGGGGGACCTTTTGGCCGAGGGCGAGGTGAACGGCATCCGCTACAAGACGGCCTTTGCTCTGCTGCGGGACTATGTGATGAGCAAGAGCCTTGAGGAGTGGGCCCGGATCTGCGAGGTGGATCCGGAGATGATCGTGCGGCTGGCGGACGAGTTCACTTCCCACGGACGCCGGGCGGTGGCCGAGATGTATCGCGGGCCGGTCCAGCACACCAACGGTTACTACAACGGCTGCGCCATCATCACCCTGAATCTCCTCATCGGAAACCCGGACTGGAAGGGAGGACTCAGCGCCGGAGGCGGACACTGGCACGAGATGGGCGGAAAGAAGAATCAGCCCTTCCCCCTGAAGAAGATGCACCCCGGAAAACTGGGCCACTTCGGGGTGACCCTCACCCGGGAGCACTGGCACTACGAGAAGACCACCCTCTTTAAGAAATATGGCTATCCGGCCAAGCGCCCCTGGTATCCCTATACCGGAAACGTCTATCAGGAGGTGCTGCCTTCGGCGGCCGACGGCTATCCCTACCCCATAAAGGCCCTTTTCCTCCACAAGGGGACCCCGGCTTACTCCATTCCGGCCTCAACCAAGCAGCTTGAGATCCTTAAGGACCCCGGGAAGATCCCCCTCATCATCGCCTGCGACATCGTGATCGGGGAGTCCTCTCAGTATGCGGACTACATCTTTCCGGACACGGCCATCTGGGAGCGCTGGGGCACGCCTCACACCACCCCGGCCATCCCGGTCAAGGTCTCAAAGATCCGCCAGCCCATGGTGGAGGCCTTAACGGAGAAGGTGCGGGTCTTCGGGCAGGAGATGCCCTGCTCCATGGAGGCCGTGATGCTGGCCATCGCGGAAAAGCTCGGGCTTCCGGGCTACGGCAAGGACGGTTTCGGCCCGGGCTGGGATTTTCGTAAGCCCGAGGACTGGTACCTCAAGATGGTGGCGAATATCGCTCTGGAGGGAAGCCCGGTGCCCAAGGCCTCGGATCGGGAGATAGAAATCTTCCGCAGGGCCCGCCGCCATCTCTCCCGGGCCGTCTTTGACGAGGCCTACTGGCGGAAGACCGTGGGAGGGGAGGGGATCTTCCGGCGCGTGGTCTATGTGCTAAACCGCGGCGGACGCTTTGAGGACGCAAGCCGGGCCTACGAGGGCAAGCACATGCGGCACCGTTTCGCAAGTCAGTTCAACCTCTTTGTGGAGAACGTGGCTAAAGGCCGGCACAGCTTCACCGGAAAACACTTCTCCGGGATTCCCATCTATGAGCCGGCTAAGGACGCCTCCGGGAAACCCGTGACCTGGCCGGAGGAGTATGCCTTCCAGCTCTTTACCTTCAAGCCCATCCTGGTGGGCCAGTCCCGAACTATCTGCAACTACTGGACCCAGATCGCCGAATTCGGGACCAACTACGTGATGATGAACCCCCAAGACATGCGGCGGCTGGGTCTTAAGGATGGGGACGTGGTGCGGCTCATAAGCCCCTCCAATCCCGAGGGCGTGATCCGGGTGAGAAATGGTCTTGCCTTGAAGGTTCAGGGGGCGGTCAGGGGATATGAGGGGATCCGGCCGGGCACGGTGGCGGTCTGCCACGGCTACGGGCGTTTCGGCTACGGGGCCTACGATCAGGTGGTGGACGGAAAGCGCATTCCTGGAGATGTGCGCCGGGCGGTGGGGCTTTCGGCCAACCCGGTGATGCTGGCCGACCCGGTGCTGAAGAACGTGTGTCTCTCGGATCCCATCGGAGGGTCCTGTTCCTTCTATGACAGCCGGGTGAAGGTGGTCAAGGTTTCTGGAACCGAGGGCGAAAAACCCTGGGAGGTCTGGGAG
>NZ_WFVX01000194.1:0-16311 GCF_015491435.1 Thermosulfurimonas sp. | reverse complement strand
TTTAGCAGGAGGGGGTGACATTTTGGCTTTGCAATTAAGGGTGACAAAATCGCCTTGCAGTAACACCTCTGGAAATAGTTTCTTGAAAGTTCGATGGTGCTCTCGGCTGAGGTGTCTTCTGGCGTTGCGCAGAAGATGTACGGTGCAGAGCTGAATATCTGCCCCGGGGAAGAAGGCCTGAGTAAGGGAAGAAAGGCCCAGGATCAGCTTTCGGCCATTGAGGGTAAGTCCCAGAGCCACATAGGTGGTGTATTCCCGGACCTCATTGCCTCTTTAATTTTCTGGCGAATGGATTTTTCCGTTTAAGAAAACCGCGGCCAGATCCGAAGGCAGAGGCGAGAAATTGAGGGTTTCAAGATAGGTTACGAATTCTTCAATTACTTGGTCAAGATATTCCTGGCTTGTAGATTCGGGTTTTACAGGGCTCTATCTCTATCCCCGGACATAAAAATTTAGGTACCACCAGCGAGGAGGTTCCTTGAGAGCGGAATTTGAGGCCCGCTTTGGTGAAATGGAGGCCCGTTTGGTAAGGCTAGAGATCTGGCTTAAGGTCCTGGCCGGGATCATGTCAGCTGGTTTCACCCTCTTAACCCCGGCTTTCACCAGCTCATAAGAGCCATCATTGCCCATGTGGGGGCCTAAGTGAGGCCCTGGTCTTACCCTCCAGGACCCTTAAAAATCATGGTGGAGACGGCGGGATTCGAACCCGCGACCTCCAGATTGCGATTCTGGCGCTCTCCCAACTGAGCTACGTCCCCACCGGGGTGAACTAGGCCTGACCGGAAAGGGCGGCCTTTTTGGCATTCAATTTGGCCGCCAGGCGGGAGATCTTGCGGGCCGCGGTGCGCCAGTGAAGGGTGCCCTTGCTCACCGCCCTCTGAATTACGCTCTGGGCTTCCCGAAAAGCCTCCTCCGCCCGCACCAGGTCACCTTCCTCCAGCGTCTTCAGAAACTTCTTGGTTACCGTTTTTACCCTGGTTTTGATGGCCTTGTTGCGCAGACGCCGCTTCTCGCTCTGTCTTAAAGCCTTGGCCGCCGATTTGTGTAGAGGCAAGACCCATCCTCCTTCCTGGTAAATTTGGCCTCTAAATCTATAATTTCCTTTTGGAAGGGTGTCAATATGAAAGACATTCGGGTGGGAACCTCGGGCTGGCGCTATCGTCACTGGCGGGGGGTCTTTTATCCCCAGACCCTTCCCACCCGCAAATGGCTGCGTTATTACACCGAATATTTCGATACCGTGGAGGTCAATGCCACCTTCTACGGAACCATCAAACCCCGAACCCTGAAGGCCTGGCTGGAGGAGACCCCGGAGGACTTTATCTTTGCCGTAAAGGCCAGCCGCTACATAACCCATATTCGGAAGCTGAGGGAGGTGAGGGAACCGCTGCTCCGATTCTATGCCTCTCTGGAACCCCTCTATCCCAAACTGGGAGTGATCCTCTTTCAGCTTCCTCCCGGCCTGAGCTACCATCCTGAAATCATGGAGGAGTTCCTGGCCCTTCTTCCCCGGGAGTTTCCGGTGGCCCTGGAGATAAGACACGCCAGTTTTCACTGTACCGAGTTCCTTTCCCAGCTCAAACGTTATGGGGTGGCTCTATGTCTTTCGGATACCGCTGGCAGGTATCCTTCCCTGTTTCCCGCCCTGACCGCGGATTTTACTTACCTTCGTTTGCACGGCTCCCGCACCCTGTATCGATCCTGTTATACTGAGGAGGAATTAAGGGAATGGAGCCGTAAGATCAGGTCCTTTCAGGTAGCCAGGGTTTATGTTTATTTCGATAACGATGCCCTGGGCTGGGCCCCGGAAAATGCCCTGCGTCTGAAGGAACTTCTGGGCCTTCCGACCAGGGAACTTCCACCGGAGGCCCGGCAGATCCTCGCCGGGAGGCCTAAGGACTGATGCCCGAAAAATATGTCCTCATGGAGGTATGCGGCACCCACACCGTAAACATCTTCCGTTTCGGTCTGCGTAAGCTCCTGCCTCCGGAGGTACGGCTCCTTTCGGGGCCGGGATGTCCGGTCTGTGTTATGCCCCAGGAAGAGATAGATTTCCTGGTGGAACTGGCCGGGGATCCGGGAGTAACCCTGTGCGTGTTCGGAGACCTGATCAAGGTTCCGGGTAGCCGGGGTTCGCTCCGGGAAGCCCGGGCCCGGGGAGCCAGGGTGCGGATCATTTATTCTCCCCTGGAGGCGGTCCAGGTGGCCGAGGAGGAACCGGCCCAGAGGGTGGTCCTGGTAGGGGTGGGGTTTGAGACCACCGCTCCGGCCCATGCGGTGGCCTTGCTCGAAGCCCGCAAGCGAAGGCTTAAGAATTTCTGTTTTTTCTCCGCTCTGAGGACCATGCCCCCGGCTCTAAGGGCCCTTCTTTCCGATCCCTCTCTTTCCCTGCACGGTCTTCTTTTGCCCGGACATGTAAGCGCGGTTATCGGAAGCCATCCTTATGCCTTCATCCCCCGCGATTTCGGTCTGCCCGGGGTCATCACCGGCTTTGAACCCCGGGACATCCTGGAGGGGCTTCTTATCCTGTTGAAACTTATAAAGGAAGGCAAGGCCAGCATCGAGATTCAGTATTCCCGGGTGGTTCGTCCGGAGGGGAATCCGTGGGGTCAGCGTCTCCTCAGGGAGGTATTTCGGCCGGTGGAGGGCCGCTGGAGGGGATTGGGGAACATCCCCGACAGCAAGCTCATCCCCGGTCCGGATTATGAGGATCTGGCTGCGGAAAGGGTTTTTGGGGTTGCTCTCCGTCCCTCTCCGGAGCCACCGGGTTGCCGGTGCGGGGAGGTTTTGCGGGCCCGGATTCTTCCCCCGGAATGTCCCCTCTTTGCTCGTCTCTGCACCCCGGAGAGCCCGGTGGGGCCCTGTATGGTTTCAAGCGAGGGATCCTGCGCCGCCTATTTTCGTTTTGAGTCCCAGGGACAGACGATTTAATTCCCGCAGGATATCCCGTGGAGGAAGGGGGTTGAGTCCCTCGGGGGGCTTAAGAGCACTGTCCGAAAAGTTGATGAAGAGGGGCTTGAGGTGTCCGGAGCGATCCATGATTTCTTTTATTTCCTTACCGGGAAGACCCAGATCCATGGAGAGGATTTCGGCCCTGGCTGGATCCGGGGTTATTTCTACGTTGAGGGCCTGGAGGAGGCGGGTGGCCTCGCCGCTTATGTGGGGTCTGGCCCGGAGGAAGACCCGGGAGGGTAGGGTATCAAAGTGTTTTAGATAGACGGTCTGAATCCGGCGCAGATAGTCAAAATTAAGCGGTCGAAGACACAGGAAATTGGCTCCCAGGATAAGATGGAGACGATCCCCCCGGGCATGATAAAGGAGAACCGGCCCCAGAAAACCTTCCTCGTTCAGGGCCAGGAGCAGGTGGCGGGTCTCACGGGGGTTCTCCCAGGGATCAAAGGCCGGAATCTTACAGGAGGCATCCTCCCGAAAGTGAGCGATCAGGCTCTCCTTTTCGGGAAAGGCCAGACTTCGGAACCTCTCTCCGGCCAAAAGCAGGGCCAGACGATAAACCACCTCAGGGCGTGATTCCAGCAAAAGGACCTCGGCCAGGGGTTTAAGGTGATAGTTTCTTTCTGGAAAGAGACAGAGAAAACGGGCTCCCCCGGAAGAGGGCAGGGCTAGAAGGAGACCGCCCTGGGTCTCGGCCATTTCCCGGGCCAGACTCAATCCCAGCCCCAGCCCTTCGGGTTTCTGGGTATAGAGATCCCCTCCCTGGACAAAGGGTTTAAAGATACGTCCGTAATCCTGAGGACTTATTCCCGGCCCCTGATCAGCCACCTCCAGGCTCAACCATCGTTGGGCATGCAGATCCGTTTCTTCCCCTATTCGGACCCAGATGGTTCCACCCTCCGGGCCGAATTTGAGGGCGTTGGAGAGGAGATTGAAGATGATCTCCTGGAGGAGGTGTTGGTTTCCCTTCCAAGAGAGGCTCTTTTTTCCCTGAATTTCGATTCGAACCCGGCGTTCCTTGATTTTCTGTTGCAGGAGAAACACGGCTCCTTCCACCACCTGTTCGACCCGGAAGCTCTGAGGGGTTGAGCCCTCCAGGTATTTGAATCGGACCACCTTCTGAAGGGCTTCGGTAAGTTGAAGGATGAAGCGGGCGCTCTTCTGAATGTGGTTCAGGTAGCGGAGCTGTTTTTCGTTGAGGAGGCCGTGGATTCCGGAACTCAACATCTCACTAAAACCCAGGATGGAGGTAAGGGGCGTGCGCAGTTCGTGTCCCATAAGGGCCAGCCATCGATCCCGGGCCTCCTCCGCATGCCGAATCTGAAGTTCCTTTTCCTGAAGGAGGTCCTCCAGACGCTGCAGTTTGTTCCTGAGACTCTGATTCTCTCCGCGGAGGTGTTCATAAATTTCGTAGAGTTTGAGGATCAGGGCCGCCTCCCGGGCCAGGTGGTCGAGCTGGGCTACCATTTCCGGGGTAAAAAAGTTTTCCTTGGAGGCATAAAAATTAAGGGTCCCAAAGACCTCCTGTTCACAGATGAGGGGAAGGGCCAGAGAGGAACGGAAACCGAAGGAGAGGGCCTTTTCCCTCCAGGGAGCATAGCTGGGGGAGGAAGGGATATCCGGTTCCACCACCGGTCTCTTTTCCAGTACCGCCCGGGCGGTGGGCCCCTGCGATAGTTCCGGGTCCCGGAGGTCTATGCGTAGATTCCGGATGTAGGCGAAGTGTTTGCCGGAAAAGGCCCGCGGCCTTATCTCCTCGTCTTCGGAGACGAACCCCAGCCAGACCAGGAGACAGCGACTTTTCTGGCGCAGGATCTCACAGAGCCGGGTAAAAAAGACCCCCGGAGGCTGGGAAAAGTCTTCCCAAATTTCAGCCAGAAGGTGCATATATTCAGTCCTTATCTCCGCGCAGGCTCTTCAGGAGTTGATAGAGCTTGGATTCTCCGTGTTCCCGAAAGGTTTCTTTGATTCGGAGGATTTCCTCGCGACTCTCCAGAAAGACCTCCCCCACCCGGGGATCAAACTGGGTTCCCAGACCTTCCTCGATGATCCGGAAGGCCTCCTCCGGGGAAAGGGCCTTTCGATAGGGGCGATGGCTGGTCAGGGCGTCGAATACATCCGCTACCGCCACGATCCGGGCCGCCAGGGGAATCTCGGTCCCTTTAAGTCCCCGGGGGTAACCCTTCCCGTCCCATCTTTCATGATGGTAAAGGGCTACGATTTCCCCCACCTTTACGAAACCCGTTTTGGTGCCGCGCAGGATCTCGGCCCCTATTTCGGTGTGCTTTTTCATGATCTCCCATTCCCGTTCGTCAAGGGGACCGGGCTTAAGGAGGATCTGATCCGGAATGCCTATCTTCCCGATATCGTGCAGGGGAGCGGCGTAAAGGATGCTCTCTACCGCTTCCTCGTTCAATCCCAGTTTTCGGGCCAGAAGGGCGGAGTAATGGGCCATGTGCTGAATATGTTCTCCGGTATGTTCATCTCGGTACTCCGCCGCCCTGGACAGACGCAGAATTACCTCCAGAGAGAGTTCCTTGATCCGTTGGTGGGCACGCCTCAGGGCCTCCAGTGTCTTCTGGAGTTCCCGTGTCTTGAGGGCTACCTCCTTTTCCAGGGCTTCCTTGTGCTGCTTGAGATGGTCCCGATAGGCCTTGACCTCAAGGAGGGACTTTACCCGGGCCTTAAGCTCAGGTAGAGCTACGGGTTTGGTGAGGAAATCATCGGCCCCGGCCTCCAGGGCCTGGATACGATCCTCGATCTCTCCCAGAGCGGTAACCATTACCACGGGAATGTCCCGGGTGGCCGGGTCCCGTTTTAACTCCCGACAGACCTCAAACCCGGACAACCCCGGCATCATCACATCTAGAAGGATGAGATCCGGAAGGTGCTCCCGGGCCAGCAGTAGGCCCTCTTCCCCGTTGTCAGCCTTCAACACCCCGTAGCCTAAAGCCTCCAGGTAATCACCCAACAGCTCAAGAATAGTGGGATCGTCATCTACACAAAGGATAAGGGGCCTTTTCAAGATAGAAACCTCTCTATAGCTTCAAGCTCCTCCCGGTAATTAATATTCAAGAAGGTAAGACCTTGATCATCTAAAGAATACCAGGCTTCGGCGCTCAAGCCAAGGATTTTCGAGGGAGGAAGGCTCCGGAACCATTCCCGGAGGGATCTTTTTCCCCTGCGGAGGTATTCCTCGAGAAAGGGAAGAAGCTCTCGGGCGTAGAATCCCGGGAAAGGTTCCGGTTGGCCCCGGGCGTTCAGGCAGAATCCGACCCAGAAGTCCCCCCGAAAGAATTCGATCTGGAGTTTTTGGAGGAGGGCGGGCTTAAGGAGAGGCTGATCGCAGCTTGCCACCAGTAGCGTTTCCCCGGGGGCCAGAGCCCTGAGTCCGCCCAGGATTCCGCTAAGGGGACCTTCTCCCGGAAAGGGGTCCAGGACCACCCGCGTGAATTCCCGGGCCAGGATCCCCTCGGTCTGTCCGGGATGGCGCAGGGAGAGCCAGATTTCCCTGCACAAGGGGCACAGGGCCTCCCTTACCCACAGGACCAGGGGCCTTCCCCGGAGATGGGCCAGGGCCTTGCCCCCTCCGAACCTTCTCGCCTCTCCCCCGGCAAGGATTAGTCCGATTGTTCGACTGCGCATGGGAAAAATTTAACAAATTTCAAAAAATTTGCTCTAAGGAGCCAAATCGAACCTTGACAAGGAAGTTACTTTAATTCTATAACTACTTCGGACGATTATGGAGTTCCACGAGATCTCTAAATAAAAGTCTGAGCAAGGAGGTGTATGATGTCCAGTCTTTTGATTGAGCGGCCTCTTCCGCACGGTGGGCGTCTGGTCGAACGGGTTATCGAGGACAAAAGGGTGGCCCGTAAGATCTGGAAGAGTTGTAATGCCGTCTATGAAATTAAGCCCACGCTCCACTATGAAACCGGGGTTCCGGTTCGTAATGTTTATCGGGAGATCATGTCCATCTGTTACGGGTTCTTCAGCCCGGTAGAGGGGTCCATGAAGCAGGCCGAGGTGGAGCGCGTTCTTAAGGAGCGCCGGTTGCTCAACGAGTGGATCTTCCCCTATCCTCTGATTTTCGATATCAGCAAGGACGATCTCAACAAGCTCGGGGTCGAAGTGGGGGATCGTCTCGGGCTTACCCTCAAGGGCAAGCCCTTTGCCATTCTGGATATCGAAGAGATCTACGAGATCGATCCCGAGGAGCTGGCCTACAAGACCTTTGGTGATCCGGAGACCAATCCCGAGGTGGTGCAGCAGAAGTTCGACAAGAAGCATCCGGGGTGGGTGATCTATCGCAGTCATCAGCCCTATGTGCTGGCCGGAAAGTACACCATTATCAATCCTCCCAAGCTTAAGCCCCCGTTTGATCGTTTCTGGTTCCCGCCGCGCAAGTCCCGGGAGGAGTTTGAGAAGCGCGGTTGGCGTACGGTAATCAACCACCAGACCCGGAACGTACCCCACGTGGGGCATGAATTCCTGATGAAGTGTGCGGCCTTTACCGGCGATGTGGAGCCCTGTCACGGTATCCTGGTCAATGCCGTGATCGGGGTGAAGCGCCGGGGCGATTATCCGGACGAGGCCATTGTGGAGGCCCACGAGGCGGTAAACAAGTACGGGTACATTAAGCCCGAGCGGCATCTGGTGAGCATTGTGCTCTGGGATATGCGCTATGGTAACCCGCTGGAATCTCTGCTGCATGGAATCATCCGTCAGAACATGGGTTGCACCCATCACATGTTCGGGCGTGACCATGCGGCGGTGGGTGAATATTACGACAAGTTTGCCACCCAGATCCTTTGGACCAAGGGGATTCCCAGTTTCGGGTTCCCGGCTCCGCCCACCGATGTTCCTTACGGGCTCAAGATTCGGCCGCAGAACATGCGGGAATTCTCCTACTGCCCCACCTGTAAGGAGATGGCCTATTCCGAGACCTGCGGGCACAAGCGGGAGAAGCTTTCCGGAAGCTTCCTCCGGGGCATGGTGGCCGAGGGTGTGCAGCCCCCGAGCATTATCATGCGTCCGGAGGTTTACAAGGTGGTGGTCAAGTGGTGGAAGCACTTCGGTTATCCGTTCTGTAATGAGAAGTATGTAATCAATAAGGAGAAGGAGCTCGAGGTCGATCTGGAGGACCTCTAAAGATTAAAAATTAGCGAGGAGGGAGAAAAATGGCCTACTTTATGGTGGTGCTTTTGGATGATAGTCGGATGGAAAAGATTAAGGGTACGGGCCTTGAGGAGCATATTAAATACATGTTTGGTGGAGAGCTCAGGCTCCTTGAGGTGGAGGTAAGCGAGGATCTCAAGAATAAGATCCTGGCCGAGTTTGAGACCGCCCGGGTGGACTCCCGGGGGGCCATCACCGATGTTCCGGTGGCCTTTATGCGGGAGCTCTTTAACCAGGTGGTGGAAAAGAAGTCTCTGGGTCCCGAGGTGGTAGAGGGGGTGCTGGCTAAGATCGGGGAGATCAAAGAGATGGCGGCCAAGGAGTCTGAATATCTGCCTCCTCCGGAGATAGAGGTTTAAAAAAAGTAATAATGTCTGGCGATTGGCGAATATGAAACTTGCCATAAAAATGGAAGTTGTGATAGGTAAGATTAGGGGCTGTAAGGCCGGAAGGCCCAAAAATAATGTAAGGAGGTAGGGAGTATGCCGAGCTATGTAAATCCCGAAAAGTGTGACGGATGCAAGGGTGGTGATCGGACGGTTTGTATGTACATCTGTCCCAACGACCTCATGATTCTGGACACCGAGAACATGAAGGCCTATAACCAGGAGCCGGATCAGTGCTGGGAATGCTACAGCTGCGTGAAGAGCTGCCCGCAGGGTGCGATCTCGGTGCGGCATTATTCGGACTTTTCTCCTCTGGGTGCGTCCTGTCAGCCCATGCGGGGTACCACGGACATTATGTGGACCATTAAGTTCCGGAACGGGGTGGTGAAGCGTTTTAAGTTCCCCATTCGGACCACGCCCGAGGGTTCTGCTGATCCCACGGTGGGCAAGCCGGATCCGGATCTTTCCGCTCTGGGTGACAATCGTCTGTTTACTGAGATTGCCGACGGTGTGACTCCGGCTACCCCGGAGAATCCGGTGGCGATCAAGTTTGCGGGGTAAAGAATTTGGGGTGTTTAGAAAAATTTTAGAAAGGAGGGAGAGTTATGGGTAGGATTTGGTCTTACAATCCTGGGTTACCTTTGGCCGAGCCCGAAATCGTAGAGATGGAGACGGATATCCTTATCGTAGGTGGCGGAATGGCCGCCTGCGGGGCTGCGGTGGAGGCCGTACGCTGGGCCAAACAGGCCGGGCTTAAGATCGTACTTTGCGACAAGGCGGCTCTGGAGCGTTCCGGGGCGGTGGCCATGGGTCTTTCGGCCATCAACACCTATATCGGCGAGAACAAGCCGGATGACTATGTCCGGATGGTGCGCTGCGACCTGATGGGGATCATCCGGGAGGACCTTTCCTTCGATGTGGGCCGGCACGTGGACGACACCGTACACTGTTTTGAGGAGTGGGGTCTTCCCATCTGGAAGAAGACCGAGGATGGAAAGACCCTCGATGGGGCCGAGGCCAAGGCCAAGGGCCTCACGCTTAAGGGCGGAGCCAAGCCGGTGCGTTCCGGTCGCTGGCAGATCATGATCAACGGTGAGTCCTATAAGGTGATCGTGGCCGAGGCGGCCAAGAACGCCATGGATCAGATGGGAGACAACGGCGTCATCCTGGAGCGGGTCTTCATCGTGCGGCCTCTTCTGGATGCCAACGAGCCCAACCGGTGCTGTGGCGGTGTGGGCTTTTCCGTACGTGAGAACAAGATCTACATCATCAAGGCCAACGCCACTCTGATCTCTACGGGTGGAGCGGTGAACATCTTCCGTCCTCGTTCCCAGGGTGAGGGAATGGGGCGTACCTGGTATCCGGTGTGGAACCCCGGTTCCGGTTACGCCATGGTGCTCATGAGCGGGGGTAAGCTGGTTCTCATGGAGAACCGTTTCGTTCCCGCCCGATTCAAGGACGGTTATGGACCGGTGGGAGCCTGGTTCCTCCTCTTTAAGGCCCGGGCTACCAACGCCTTTGATGAGGACTACATTGCCAAGCACAAGGACGAGCTCAAGAAGTTCGCTCCTTACAGCGAGGCCTCGGTGGTGGGTACCTGTCTGCGTAACCACGCCATGCTCATCGAGATGAAAGAGGGGCGGGGTCCCATCTATATGCACACCGAGTGGGCCCTTCAGGAGGCCATGAAGAGCATGGATAAGAAGGAGTTTAAGAAGCTCGAGGCCGAGGCCTGGGAGGACTTCCTGGACATGTGCGTAACCCAGGCCGGACTCTGGGCCTGCCTGAACATTGAGCCCGAGAAGAAGCCCTCCGAGATCATGCCCACCGAGCCCTACTTCCTGGGTTCGCACGCCGGTTGTGCCGGGGCCTGGTGCTGCGGTCCGGATGAGGACTGGGTGCCCGAGGAATACAAGAAGCCCTGGGACGAGATCGGCCGTTATAACCGGATGACCACGGTGAAGGGTATGTTCTGCGCCGGTGACACTGTGGGGGCCTGCGGACACAAGTTCTCCTCCGGTTCCCACGTGGAGGGTCGTATTGCGGCCAAGGCCATGGTGAAGTTCTGCCTGGATCACAAGGACTTCAAGCCCACTCCGAAGCGCAGCGCCGAGGACTACAAGAAGGAGATCTATGCTCCGTGGTACCGGTTTGAGGAGTTCAAGAACGCCACCACGGTCTATGAGATCAACCCCAACTACCTCCTGCCGCGGCAGATCCAGAACCGGCTGATGAAGATCATGGACGAGTATGTGGCTGGAACCTCCACTTACTATCAGACCAACAAGATCATGCTGGAGCAGGGGCTTGAGCTCCTCACCATGCTCAAGGAGGACATGCAGCTTGCGGCGGCCCGGGATCTGCACGAGCTCATGCGGGCCTGGGAGAACATCCACCGGGTATGGACGGCCGAGGCCCATCTCCGGCACATCCTCTTCCGTGAGGAGAGCCGGTATCCGGGTTACTACTATCGGGCCGACTTCCCGGATCTCGACGATCAGAACTGGCGCTGCTTCACCCTTTCCAGTGTGGATCCCGAGACCGGCGAGTGGAAGATGGAGAAGTTCCCCTACATCCAGATCATCCCCGATCCTCTGGGACCGTAAGCGGAAGGGGTCTTCCGAGGGGGGGGCCGGGAGGCCCCCCTCTTTTTATCCTTGGTTTGTACGGAGGGTCCGGTAGGACCTTCGGTGCAAGCTAAGGTTATAAAACCGGGAGGAGGCGGTTATGGCTTACGATAAAATTTTGGTGGTAGGCGGAGGGATAAGCGGTATTACGGCGGCCGTGGAGGCGGCCGAGATGGAATACGATGTATATCTGGTGGAGAAGGAACCTTCCCTGGGAGGGCGGGTGGCTCAGCTGCGATATTATTTCCCCAAGCTCTGTCCTCCTACCTGCGGGCTGGAGATGAACTACCGGCGCATCAAGACCAATCCCCGCATTACGGTTTATACCATGGCCACGGTAAAGAATATTAGCGGGGGGCCGGGTAATTATCGGGTCACGGTGGAGATAGCCCCCCGTTACGTAAACGAAAACTGTACGGCCTGTGGGGAGTGCGAAAAGGTCTGTCAGGGGGAAAGGGACAACGCTTTCGATTTCGGTCGTTCCAAGACCAAGGCCATCTATCTTCCCCATCCCATGGCCTTCCCCATGCGTTATGTCCTGGACAAGTCCGCTCTGGCGGACGGAGATCTGGATCGGATCATGCAGGCCTGTAAGTACAATGCTATCGATCCGAACATGCAGCCCCAGACGGTGGAGCTGGAGGTGGGGGCCATTATCTGGGCTACCGGGTGGAAGCCCTACGATGCCAGAAAGCTCGACAATCTGGGTTACGGGCGTTTTGAGAACGTGATCACCAACATGGAGATGGAGCGTCTGGCCTCTCCCAACGGGCCCACCGGGGGGAAGATCCTGCGCCCCTCGGATCAGACCGAGCCCAAGACGGTGGCCTTTGTGCAGTGTGCGGGCTCCAGGGATGAGAATCATCTGCCCTATTGTTCCTATATCTGCTGTCTGGCCTCGCTCAAGCAGAGCCTTTATCTGGCCGAGCAGAATCAGGATACGGAGATTTATATCTTTTACATTGATATTCGGACCCCGGGTCGTTACGAGAAGTTTTTGCGGCGGGCGCAGGAGGAGGCCCGGATCAACTTTATCAAGGGTAAGGTGGCCAAGATCGAGGAGGATCCCGGAAGCAAGGACCTGATAGTAACGGCCGAGGATACGCTTTCGGGTAAGAAGGTGGAGCAGCGGGTGAATATGGTGGTGCTGGCCACGGGAATGCAGCCCTCGCTGGCCGGGATGGAGCTTCCGGCGGGGGTACGGGTGGATGAGAACGGTTTCGTACAGATTACCGAGGGCATGTATGCCTGTGGATGTGCCCGGATGCCCTTGGATGTAATGACTTCCAACGAGACGGCCACGGCCGCCGCTCTCAAAGCTATACAGACCATTGTAAGGGGGTAATCCATGAAGATCGGAGCCTTTATTTGTACTTCTTGTAATATTGGAGATCGGTTGGAGGTAGGGGATCTCGAGGCTGCGGCCCGGGAGCAGGGGGCCGAGTTCGCGGCCTCGCGGGAGTTTCTCTGCAGTAAAGAAGGCTGTCAGTTCATTAACGAGGCCATCCAGAACGAGGGGCTGGAGGGAATAGCTATATGTGCCTGTTCTCCGCGGGTCAACTACGATGTCTTTAATTTCGGCAAGGTAGCGGTAGAGAGGGTGAGTCTGCGGGAAGGGGTGGTCTGGAGTCGTTTTCCGGTGCCCGGTGAGGGAGAGGAAGAGGTGGACGACAGCAAGGAGGTGGCCGAGGGGGTCACCTTTAAGGATGAGCTCATGGCCCTGGCCAAGGATTATGTCCGGATGGGGGTGGCCAAGCTTCAGAGTTATCACCATCCGGAGCCTTATAAGCCCGAGGAGGAGATTTCGCAGAGCGTGCTGGTCATAGGTGGAGGTGTGGCCGGGCTTACCGCGGCCCTGGAGGTAGCCAAGGCCGGGCACGAGGCCATTATCGTGGAGAAAGAGGGAGAGCTGGGTGGTTTTGCCGCCCGGATGAAGGCCCAGGTGAAGGCCGAGCCCCCCTTTGACGGTATCACCGAACCCATTGTGGGGCGTCTTATCTCGGAGGTGCAGGGGAACGACAAGATCACGGTCTATACCGGGGCGCAGGTAACCAGCATCAAGGGGGCGCCGGGTCTCTTTACCGTGACCATCAGTAAAGGAGGCAGCGAGGAGGAGGTAAAGGTAGGGGCCATTGTGGTGGCTGCGGGGTGGAAACCCTATGATGCTTCCAAGCTGGAGGAGCTGGGTTACGGAAAGTTTGAGAACGTGGTTACCAACGTGGAATTCGAGGAGATGGCGGCGAAGGGGGAGATCAAGAGGAAAGATGGTTCTCCGGTAAAGAGCGTGCTTTTTGTGCAGTGTGCCGGGCAGCGGGATGAGAATCATCTCCCTTATTGTTCCTCGGTGTGTTGTCTGGTCTCCCTCAAGCAGGCCAAATATGTGCGCGAGGTCGATCCCGAGGCCAAGGCCTATATCATTTACAAGGACATGCGCACGGTAGGGATCTACGAGAATTTCTATAAGTCCATGCAGGATGATCCGGGAGTCTTTCTTACCAAGGGAGAGGTCAAGGAGATCCGGGAGGAGGAAGGACGTCTGGTGGTGCGGGTGGATCAGACCCTTTTCGGGGAGGAGGTGGAGATCCCGGTAGATATGGTGGTGCTGGCCACGGGTATGGTTCCGGCCACTTCTGAAGATCCCATTATTCCCCTGCAGTATCGACAGGGGGCCGGATTTCCGGAGCTGGAGCTCTTTTACGGTTTTGCGGATTCCAACTATATCTGTTTCCCTTACGAGACCCGGCGTACGGGCATCTATGCCGCCGGGGCGGTGCACCAGCCCATGACCATCTTTCAGGCCATGGAGGATGCCACGGGGGCGGCTCTCAAGGCCCTTCAGTGTATCAAGGCCATTGAGATGGGGCATGCGGTGCATCCCCGGACCTGGGATTTTGCCTTTCCGGAGTTCGATCTCAAGATGTGCACGCAGTGTAAGCGGTGTACGGAGGAATGTCCCTTCGGGGCGCTGGACGAGGACGAGAAGGGGACGCCCATGCCCAATCCTACCCGGTGCCGGCGGTGCGGTACCTGTTTCGGGGCCTGTCCGCAGCGGATCATCAGTTTCAAGGATTACAGTGTGGATATGATCTCCAACATGATCAAGGCCTGTGAGATGCCGGAGCCGGATTACGGTCTCTACCGGGTGATGACCTTTGTATGTGAGAACGACGCCCTTCCGGCCCTGGATATGGCGGCTTATCGGCGCATGAATCTGCCGGTGGCTTTCCGGATCATTCCGGTGCGGTGTCTGGGAGCGGTGAATGTGGCTTTTGTAAAGGATGCCATGAGTAAGGGCTTTGACGGAGTGCTTCTCATGGGCTGCAAGTTCGGCGAGAACTATCAGTGCCACTTCATCAAGGGTAGCGAGCTGGCCAACCGGCGTATGGAGAATGTAGCCGAGACCCTCCAGCAGCTGGCTCTGGAGACGGAGCGGGTGAAACTGGAGATCGTGGCCATTGACGAGTCGGAGAGGATTCCCAAGATTATGGACGAGTTTGTGGCCTTCCTTCAGGAATACGGAGAAAGCCCATTTAAGGGATGGTAAGGAGGTAAGATATGGCCCGTTTAGAGCCCGATGTAAGGACGGTCAAGGAGATCCAGGCCGCCGGAGGGGATACGGTCAAGAAGTGTTATCAGTGTGCCACCTGTGCTTCGGTGTGTCCCCTGGCCACGGAGGAGGTTCCGTTCCCGCGGAAGCAGATGCTCCTGGGGCAGTGGGGTTTCAAGGAGAAACTCCTTTCGGATCCGGCGCTATGGCTCTGTCACCAGTGCGGGGATTGCACGGTGTACTGTCCGCGCGGGGCGCGGCCGGGGGATGTACTGGGGGCCCTGCGGAATATGGCCGTGCGGGAGCTGACGGAGTTTAAGTTCCTGTGGACCTTTTATAACAAACCCTGGGGCCTTCCCATTGTGTTCCTTATTGCTCTGGTATTTGTGACCCTGTCCATGAGCTTTTTTATGGGGGGGATTCCGGGGATCTTCCACTGGGATCTGATCCCCTCGCTGCATGTGGAGGAGGTGCATATTCTTTTCCTTAAGCTCACCTCCAATGTGCTGGCCATAGATGCGGTGTTTATTCCCCTGGCCGGGTTTGTGGTGGTGATGGTGGCCATTGGGGTCAACCGCATGTGGAACGGGATGGTGGAGAATGCGGGTATTCCAGCGGCCTATCGGATGGGGTTCTGGTCCCTGGTGACCACTTATTTGGGGCCGGCCATCCGGGAGGTCCTGGCGCACTCCCGGTTTAAGGAGTGCGGGGCCAACCAGTGGCGGTTCAACGGTCACCGGATGCTGCTCTGGTCCTTTATCATCCTCTTCTTTGTGACGGCTACGGTATTCATCGCCGCGGATGTGTTCGGGTTCCACACCCCCTGGCCGCTATATAATCCGGTGAAGATCTTGGCCAATATCGGGGCTATTCTGCTGCTTTATGGAGTAATAAGCATCATCGCCAATCGGAGCCGAGCGGCGGCGGAAGGGAAGCTTTCCAGTTCCTATCAGGACTGGTTCCTGATCTATCTCATCCTGGCGGTGGGAGTTACCGGGTTGCTTACCGAGATCCTGCGTCTGCTTCACAACGGGTTCTATCCCGGGATGTATGCCCTGCATCTTATGACCGTGTTCATGCTTTTCCTGAGCATTCCCTATTCCAAGTTTGCGCATCTGGTCTATCGAACCACGGCCTATGTGTTCGATCTTTATTCCCGGGATGTCCGCGCCCAGATGAAGGCGCTGGCCCCGGTGGCGGCAGAAGCCGCGGCCGAGGCCCCCGGGGAAACCGAGGCCGAAGAGGGTGAGGCTTCGGAGGCTAGCGGGGAGGAGTCTTCCGAGTAATCCCTTGACACTGTTTAACCTCGGGTTATAATTGCAAAGCAGGTCTGAGTAATCAGGCCTGCTTTTTTGATGGAGGGGTTCCCGAGCGGTCAAAGGGGTCGGGCTGTAAACCCGATGGCTCAGCCTTCGGAGGTTCGAATCCTCCCCCCTCCACCATAACTTCAGATAAGGAATTTTATCTGGGAAGAAGGAAGGGAGCGGGAGTAGCTCAAGTGGCAGAGCATCAGCCTTCCAAGCTGAGGGTTGCGGGTTCGAGTCCCGTCTCCCGCTCCAGAGGGATAATAAGGAGCCCACGTAGCTCAGGAGGTAGAGCACTTCCTTGGTAAGGAAGAGGT
>NZ_WFVX01000193.1:0-10419 GCF_015491435.1 Thermosulfurimonas sp. | reverse complement strand
TCCCAGGCCAGAGTAAGCTGCAGGAGAGAAGTGCGAAAAAGGATTCCCCGGCGCAGAAGGGGCTGAAGCAGGATCTCAAAGGGGCGCCCGCCGGTAAAATACGGGACCCGATATTCCTCCAGCAGCACCCCGGAGACTCGGCGGTAGGAGGCGGCCTGCCGCGGAGAAAGATCCTCGGCCAGAAGATAAGGAGGTGCGCCCCGAAGTTCTTCCGGGGAGGCCAGTCTGCGCAACGCCGGAGGAAGGGGAGATTTTTCCAGATAGTAAAGCCGGAAACGGCGCTCGGTGCGCAGAAGAACGCGTCCTTCCCGATCTCGCACCTCCGGGAAGGGGCCGGAGCGCTCCGGGCTGCTCGACCCCAGGGGAGGGTGCCAGAGCACTCCCACCAGGATCATCCCCAGAAGGAATAAAAAGATTCCTCCCCTCATGGCAGACGCAGGATTTCCTTTTCCGTGGGTTTAAAGAGGCCCTTGGGGGCCACCATTCGGCGTACCTTTTCCTCGGCGGTGAGGTTTTCCCAGCGCGTAAGGAGGGCTTCCTGACGCTGCAGCAGCCGATTTCGTACCTCCATGGCCCTTCGGTATCGAACGAACTGGTAGGAGCTCCACACCCAGGGCAGGAGGAGCACCAACACCAGGAATATGCGGCGCAGGGTTCGAGCCCACCCCGTACTCCTGCCGGTAACCTTACGACCGGCGGAACGGGGTCTATAGGCGTAACCCAGGCTCAGGACCGACATCTCTCCGCCACCCTCAATCGGGCACTTCGGGCCCTGGGGTTTCTGCGCACCTCGTCTTCGGAAGGACGAACGGGTTTCCGGGTAAGGACCCGTAATCGAGGGTCCTCCCGGAAGGCCCTCTTGACCATTCGATCCTCCAGGGAATGAAAGGAGATAATGGCCAATCTGCCCCCGGGCTTAAGGATTTCAGGGGCCCGGGAGAGGAAGTGTTGGAGATTTTCCAGTTCCCGATTCACCGCAATCCGCAGGGCCTGGAAGGTGAGGGTTGCAGGATGCTCCCCCCTTTTACGGGGACGCACCGCTCTTTCCACTATCTGGGCCAGCTCCAGGCTGGTTTCGATCCTCTTTTTGCGCCGCGCCTCCACGATGGCCCGGGCGATCCTGGCGGCCCGGGGTTCCTCTCCGTAATTACGCAGGAGTTCCACCAATTGAGGATAGGAAAGGCGGTTGATCAGATCGCGGGCCGTTACCCGGAGGCGGGTATCCATGCGCATATCCAGCGGCTCCTCCCGCAGGAAACTGAACCCTCTCCCCGAACCCTCGAGAAGAAAGGAGGACAATCCCAGATCCAGAAGGATTCCCTCCACCTGCACGCCCTCCCGGGCGAGGATCTGGGGCATCTCGGCAAAATTGGCCCGGAAAAGCCGGAACCTTCCGGCAAAGGGGGAGAGTCGTTTTTCGGCCTGACGCAGGGATTCCTCATCCCATTCAAAACCGAAAAGAAAGCCGTCCGGGGACGAAGCCCGCAGTATGGCTTCACTATGTCCTCCCAGCCCCACCGTGCCGTCCGCATACCATCCGCCGGGCCGGACCGAGAGCCATTCCAGCACCTCCTGGACCAGGACCGGTTCATGCTCGATCTTCACCGTGCATGAGCTCCGCCACGCGGCGGGAAAGGGCTTCAAAATCGGCCTCGGCTTGAGAGAGTCGGTCTTCGAGACGCTCCGGGTTCCAGAGTTCGAATCGATCCAGCAACCCAAGGAATTCCACCTCCTTCTGGATTCCCGCGGCCTCACGCAGGTGGACCGGCAGGAGGATTCGCCCCTGCCGATCCAGGAAACATTCCTCCGCCGCCCCCAGGAAAAAGCGCAGATAAAGCCGCACCTCGGGCAGATCCTGGGGCAAAGCCATAAATCGTTCCTCCAGTCTTCGCCACTCCTCCCAGGGATAGGCCACCAGACATTCCGGCAACCGGGTTACCACCAGCGCGCTTCCACCGTATCGCTCCCGCAGGGCATCCCGAAAGCGTCGCGGGATACTCACCCGCCCCTTCTCATCCAGCGTATGCCGAAAACGCCCCCGGAACACTTACCACTTTCTCCCACTTTATCCCACCATCCAGGCTACAAGCGACCCCACCCCATTGTCAAGGCTCTTTTTTTACCGGAAAAAAGAATACTTATACGAGAGGGGGTAGAACGGTCCTTTAAAGTCTCTATGCTATAACTATTAAGAAAATAGCCTAAAATTATGGGTGGTTACGTTGATAACGGCGGTGGCGCCGATAGCGACGCACCGCGCGTAAATGTTCCCGGTAGGTGGAGGAAAAGTAATGGGTACCGTCTCCCTTGGAAACAAAATAAAGATAGGGAACCTTGGCCGGATAAAGAACCGCTCGAAGGCTATCCTCTCCGGGATTGGCTATGGGGGTGGGGGGAAGACCGGGATAGCGATAGGTATTGTAAGGATTGGCCACCCTGAGATCCTTGTAATATAGTCTTCCCCGGAAACGTTTCAGGGCGTACCGCACCGTGGGGTCGGCCTGAAGGGGCATTCCCCGCCGCAGGCGATTCCAGTACACCGCGGCGATAAGGGGTTTCTCCCGGGAAAATACCGCCTCCTTCTCCACGATGGAGGCCAGGGTCACCACTTCATAGACCGAAACCCCCATCTCCTGCGCCCGCTTTTCGTATTTGGCCCATACCTTCCAGAAATGCGAAACCATAATCTTTATGATCTCCGCCGGGGAAAGCCCTTTGACCAGATAATAGGTATCGGGAAAGAGGAATCCCTCCACCGAAGGCCCCGGAATCCCCAGTGAATGGGCAAAGGTGGCGTTAAAGGCCAGAGAGAGAAACTCCCTGCGGGAAACCAGCCCGGCCCGATCCAGAAGGCGGGCTATCTCCCATACATTATAGCCCTCCGGAATGGTCACGATGTGGGTGATGACCTCACCCCGGGCCAATTTCTCTAAGATCTGGGCCGGGCTCAGGTGGGGGGAAAGCTCGTACTCCCCGGCCTTAAGCTTATCCAGCACCCCCAGACGCAGGCCCTCCAGATAGAAGGCCCAGGTGCTGCGTATGAGCTTTCGTTCCTTGAGGATATGAGCCACCTCCTTCACCGGGGTGTCCGGCGGGATAAAGACCACCTGAGGAGCCGGTTTGTGGCTCACCGGAGAGGTGATCTCCATGTACCAGCCCAGCAGGTAAAGCCCCACTATCAGGGAGAGAAAAAGACAACCCTTCTTCATCCTCCGACCCTGGACAAACCCCGCAATCCTTTTAGAATAAGAGCAACTTCTTGCCGGGGGATCCTTACATGGATGATATTATAGCTGTACTGGAAAAGGAAGCCGCGGAAAATCCGCGTTCCATCTTTGCGCATCATCGGCTGGCGCTGGCCTATTTTCGGGCCGGGCGCCTTCAGGAGGCCAAGGAGACCCTCAAAAAGATCCTCCGGCTCGACCCCCAGAATTTCGAAGCCCTTACCAACCTGGGCACCATCCTGGCCCGGGAAGGAGAGCTGGAGGAGGCCCGCAAGGCCTTTGCCCTGGCCTTAAAGATCTATCCCGCCTCCCCGGAAGCCCTGACCAACATGGGGCTCATCTCCTTCGAGCTGGGGGATCTCGAAGCCGCAGAGGATTATTATCGCCGGGCCCTGGAGGTCAAACCCGAGCTGCCGGCGGTATGGGTCAACCTCTCCACGGTTCTCATTGCCCGGGAGGACTATCCGGCGGCCGAGGAAGCCTGTCGTCGGGCCCTGGAGTATGCCCCGGAGTTCTCCATGGCCTATAACAATCTGGCGGTGGCCCTCTATTACCAGGGCCGAAAAGAGGAAGCCCGCCAGGCCCTGGACCGGGCCAAGGAACTGGGTTATCCGGTGAATCCCGAGTTCGAAAAACTGGTCCAGACATGAACCGCACCCCCCGGTGTCCTTTCTGTGGTCAGCCCGTAGCCCCTCCCCGCAATCTAGGCTATCAGTTTGCGGATCTGGACGCCGGTTTCTGTAAGTGTGGAGCGGTCTATGTCAGCGATGTCACCGGATTCAACCGGGGGGCCGCCTTTGCCGAAGCCCTGTTTCTGGCCAGCGGGGGGCGACCGGAACTGGCCTGGGAACTCCTTCCCGAGGAAGACTTCCGGGAGGCCGTGCTCGAACCCTACGACCAGATCACCCATCAGCTCGTCCCGGAAAGACACCTTGAGGGGCGAAAGGTCTCCGGAGTCCTCTATTTCGTCAAACTTTCCGAAGACCTGAAGGATCTGGGAGAAAAGGGGCTTGAGGAGCTACGGAGGATACGCCAGGAGAGGAAGCGCCCCCGGGCTAAGCCCCGAAAGCTCCGACGCCCGGAGGCCGAAAAGCTGGTGGCAGAGAAACGCTTCCAGGAATTGCGGGATCTCTGCGCGGTCCAGCCCCTGAACATCCGCACCCTGCAGAAACTCCTTTATCATCCCGATCGGGAGCTTCGGTTCCGCACCATCAAGTATCTGGGAGACATCGCCCGGGATCTGGCCGAGGAATTGCCCGAGGATATCGCTGATCTGGTCAAGCGGCTCCTTTACGCCAGTGCGGATTCCGCGGCCTCGGCCTGGGGAGCCCTGGAAACAGTGGGGGAGATCATCCGGGCCCTGCCGCAGCGCTTCGGTCTTTATGTCCGCAACCTCATGGCCTTTCTCCCCTATCCCGAGTTTCGTCCCGCGGCCCTTTTCGCCCTGTGGCGGATAGCCGAAGCCCATCCGGAGCTACTGCGACGGGAGGGTCCCCTTCGGTTGCTTCCCCTTCTACGCGATCAGGATCCCCGGGTACGCGGACTGACCCTTCTGGTGCTTGAGGCCCTGGATCTCAAGGAAGTGGCCGGGGAGATTACTCCCCTCTCCGAAGATAAGAGCTGCTTCGAAATCTATCGTCCGGAGGAGGATCGCTTTGAAACCCTGGAGATAGCTTCCCTCGCGGAGCAAATCCTTACGCGCTGGAGGAAAACATGAATCAGGAAGCAAATCAGGAAACCCATCCCCGGGTGGCCGAGGCCCTGAAATGGTATCAGGAGGCCAAGATCCTTTATGCCCAGGGGAAGAGTCTGGACGCCCTGGCCCGTTATGAGGAGGCCTACCGGGTCTTCGTGGAGCACGGCCGCTACCAGGAGGCGGCCAATGCCGCGGAGAAAATGGGTGATCTCTATTTCCATCGGGGAAGCTTTGACAAGGCCCTCAAGCCCTATAAGATCGCCCTGGATATCTGCGAGGAGTACGGAGACGAACTGGGCACGGCCATCCTTTCGGAAAAGATCGTATATGTATATAAGGAACTGCGACAGCCGGAAAAAGCCCTGCCCTATCTCTATCGAGCCCTGGAGATCGCCGAAAAATACAAGGACGCCCATCGGGCCGCCCGGATGCTGGCCGGAATCGGTGATGTTTATCGAAACCAGGGAAAATATCAGGCCGCCCTTGAGGCCTATGAGCTTTCGGCCAAGATCTACCGGCAGATGGGTTCCCGGGAGCAGGCCGCGCTGGTGGAAAAGGCCCTAGAGATCCTGCGTCAGGAGATGGGCGCCGGGGAACTCCCCCCGGATCACCCCGATTAACGACACTCTCAGGTTCCCTCCCCGGGGCAGGATCTTTTCCGAAATCTCCGCCAGACGCCGCAGCACCTCCGGAAAAATTACGGTAGGATAGGTCCTTCCGGGCTCAAAGCCGGAACGCGGACACACGAAGGTCTCCTCCCCGATGGCCAGAGGCAACCCATAGATCCGACAGGTGGCCGGACGGTAAGCATACACCACGCACAACCCCTTCTCTCCCAGGAAGGGACAGCGCAACCGCAGGGTGGAGAGCACAAAGGGGGTTACGGGTTTGGGGACCTTTTCCTGCCAGTCCCTTTCGTATTTACTCAGCCTCCGCTCCACCTCCCGTCGTTCGCGCCGGGGAAGACGCCGGAAGGCCTGGGCCAGGTAAAGGGCCTCGGCCAGCGAAAGATCAAAAGGAGCATAACAACAATCGGTACACCCCCTGCGACAGCGGACCTCTTTGGGAAAGCGTTTCTTTACCTCGGCAAAATTCCGATCCAGCTCGGAAAAGAGTTCTTCCAGGTCCCTGAATCTAACCGCAGCGGCCACCTTCCACCTCCTCGCACAGGAGTTCCAGCAGGTTCTCGCCCCGGTAGAGCCGGGCCCTGAGTCCGGCCCGGAGGGCCCCCAGGTAATCGTCCTCGGGATCGTTCCCCACCATGAGGGTCTCCCCGGGAGCCACCCCCAGCACCTTACAGGCCCGGTGAAAGGCTTGGGGATGGGGTTTCCCGACCCCCATCTCGCAGGCCACAAAGATGCGGGCGAAGTAATCGCGCAGCCCCAGGGAGGAGAGAAGTTGAGGGAGACGTTCGTCCCAGTTGGAGAGTACGGCCACCGTGAGACTCCTTTCCCGGAGATATTGGAGGGCCTCGCGGGCCCCGGGTGCAAGGCGAAAATTCTCCGGCTGAGCAAAGGCCCGATATATCTTCTCGAAAAGAGGTTTCCGGGGCTCTCCGTTAAGCCAGGGGGCCATCACCTCCTCGAAGATCCGCGCCCACAGACGGCGACACCCCCGAGGAGAAATCCCCTTTCGGAAGAGGCCGCGATAACGGGGCCAGATCTCCCGGATACGGGCATCGAGAAGATCGGGGTCCAGCTTAAGGCCCTCTTCGGCCAGAACCCGGGCATAGACCTGCCCTACCGAGGGATGGATGTGGACCAGGGTCCCCTCCGCATCCAGGAGCACCGCCCTTAAAGACATGGTGGGTTAGCGTCTGTGCCCGGGAAGTTCCAGATGGGTGCAGGTCCCGGTGTCACACCGGTGGGTTTCGGCCACCCGGGGCCGATCGGAACCTCCCCCGCCGGAATCCACAATGGGGGTTATGGTGCTCATCAGGCGTTTCACCCGATTCCCGCCACATTTCTTGCAACTTACCTTATCTACCTCGGAGCGGCTCTTGAGCAGGACTTCGAATTCCTCACCGCAATCCTCACACTGAAACTCATAGATGGGCATCCCTGGGCCTCCTTACCTGGGCTGAACCTGCTGATTTGAATCAATATTTTAACTTTTCACTTGGAGAAGGCAAACGGAAAGACTTTGGGTTAAAATACCAGACCTATGGGGAAGCTCCTTTTCGTTTATGGAACTCTGAAGCGAGGCCAGCCCCTGCATTATCTTCTGGCCTCGGCGCGTTTCCTGGGGGTCGGGCGGGTGAATGGCTATGCCCTTTACGACCTGGGGGAGTATCCGGCGGCCCGGCCAGCCGAACCCCAGGACTTCGTCCGGGGCGAAATCTATGAAGTGCCGGAGGAAATCATTCCTATCCTGGACGAGGTGGAAGACGAATACCACCGGGAACGGGCCCGGGTCGAAACGGACTCCGGGGCTATCCTGGAGGTGGAACTTTATGTATTTAATGAAGAGTTACCGGAAGAACAGCGTCTTCCGGAGGGGGAATGGCCATTCTGACCGTGGGGCTTTCGCCGCATCGGGTGGAGTTTTTACCTCTGGCCTTTGATCTGATGAAACAGCACGGTTACATCCTCCTTGAGGAACCCCCGCATCCCCTCTTTCCGGACTACCTGGAGGGACGAATCTCGCTAGAAAGGATGCTTGAGGAAAGCGAATCCGGTTTTCCGGAATACACTCGGACCCTTTATCCTTACTTACGGGAGCTTTATCGGCGGGGATATCGCATCCTCCAGATAGAGCCCTATCTGGAACGGGTCCTCCGCATGCAGGAGAGACTGGCCGAGGGAGCCTCTCCCCAGGAGGTGGCCCGGGATCCGGAGCTGGGGCCGGTTTATTACCACGAGCACGAAACCTTTGGCCGTCTCCTGGACTTTTATTCCTCCATGCGGGATTCCTTTGAAGCCCTGGTGGAAAAGATCTGCGCCTTTGCCCGGGCCGATGCCGGGCGTCTGGCCTTTAGGGATCATCTGCGGGCCGAGGCCCTTCTCGAATTCCTTTCCTCCCTGCCCCCGGATTCCACAGTCTATGTAGAGGCAGGGTACATTCATTTAATTCTGGTGCGGGAACTGGCGCGCCGAAAACCCCGCGGGGTACATCTGCGGGTGCGCAATCTCCTCCTTCAGGCCCTGCCCCACCGTTCCTCGCGACGTCTCTTTCCGGCCCCGGGAGACGGTCTCACCTCCTATTATCTTTTTAAGCAGAGGCGCCCCATCGAAGAAAAGTTGCTGGCAGCCCGGAGCCTGATCTACATCCGGCTTATCGAAAAGAACGAAATCCGTCCCACTCCGGCCAATCCCTTCCCTCATTTGCGCGACGAGATCTTCTGGCGGGCCTTTGTGGAGGGACTTAATTATGCGGACTGCGAACGCCTGGACCGGGAAATCCGCTTGCGGCCCACCGGAGAGGCCCGTCGGATCGCCTGCACCATGTTCCCGGGGTTATGTTCCCGGGCCCGAAAATTGACCACCGAGTGGGTACCTGTTCTAACGGGATGAGGGTCTGGATCGGCACCTGCGGAAATCGGGTGGCTCTTTCCCGTTATGTAAAACTTTTTTCGGCTCTAGAGATAAACGCTACTTTTTATCGCTTTCCCACCGAAAAGAGCCTCTCAAACTGGGAAAAGGTCTTTCGCAAGACCGAGGGCTTCCTTCTTTCGCTTAAGGCCTTTCAGGGGTTCACCCATCCGATCTCTTCTCCCACCTGGCGGAAGAGCGGTCTTTCCCGGGAGGAGATCCAACTTCTTAAGGATCAGGTAGGTTGCCTGCGTCTTACCGAAAAGACCCGAGAATATCTCCGGGAAACCCTTGCCCTCTGCCGGAGGCTTTCGGCCCGGTATCTTCTCTTTCAACTTCCCGGAAAATGCCAAAAGGAGGATCTCGCCCCCTTCTTTGCGGAATGGAGGAGGCTCGTACCGGAGGGTCCTCCTTATCCCGCACTGGAGATCCGCTGGGAGGATCCTGAGCTCCTCCTGCGCCTCTGGCAGACCTATCGGGTAGTCCCGGCCTTTGATCCTCTGCTTTTTCCGGAGTTTCTTTCCCTCCTGCGGGATCTTCCCCGTCTTTATTTCCGGCTTCACGGCGAGCGCCGGGGAGGCCGCATCCATTACGGAAAAAAATACACCGATGGGGAGCTTTTAAGCCTTTCGGATCTCCTCAGGTCCCTCCGGTGTGAGGAGGTCCTGGTCTTCTTTAACAATGTTTATATGCATGAAGATGCCCTGAGATTTCTTGAAATTTGGAAGGGCGGGAGGTAGAGATGGCCCTCATGGAGATAAGTATAGTCCCGCACTTTTACATCTTGCGGCCGAGCTTCACGAGATTCCTTTTGGTGCCGGGGCCAAGCGGGTCTTCACCGTCATAAAGATCGATGATCGTCGGGACCGGGAGGTCCATTTGGGAGACAAAGTCCAAAGCGTTGAGGAAAGACTCCGTTCGGAAGGTTGATTTTACCGGGAAGGGTTTTAGAATAAAGGAAGCCCCGGAGGGGTGCCCGAGCGGCCGAAGGGGCGCGGCTGGAAACCGCGTGTGCGGGGCATAACCCCGCACCGAGGGTTCGAATCCCTCCCCCTCCGCCAGTCTTTTACGATTTCTTGCGGAGTTACAAACAGCTTTTCCCGGCTGGGGACACTTTGGGGACAATTCCGGAGATGCCTATAGACTGAGGCCATGAAAACTTCAAGATCTCCAGGCGAATTTATTTTTACCGGGAAAGTCCTGGAGAGAAGCCTGTCTCGGGTCGGCCCAAGATTTTGAGCGTCTGAAGAGGGAAGATTCCCCGTATGCATCATTGATAGCCGTAGAGCCCGTCTTACCCATAGCCTTCTTACCTAAAACTTCGGAGCCTTCTTGACCCTTAAGCGCCTTTGTATTACTCTGCATTACAGAGGAGGGAAAGATGCGGGGTTTGATCAGCATTAGATTGCCTGAAAAAATGCAAAAAGAGCTGGAAAGTATCTCAAAAATAGAAAGAAAGTCTAAAAGCGAGATCATTAGAGAAGCCCTTTCTCAATATCTTGCGATAAAAAAATTTCAGCAGTTAAGAAAAAAGGTTCTTCCTTTTGCCGAAGCAGAGGGATTATTGACAGACGAAGACATTTTTAGATCGATTTCGTGAAGGTAGTATTAGATACCAATGTTATTATAGCTGCCTTTGCAACCAGAGGATTGTGTGCAGAAGTTTTTGAGGTATGCCTTACAAAATGTGAGATAATTTTAAGTGAGCACATTTTGCATGAAGTAGCGCAAAAACTCGTTACTAAAATACATCTTCCGAAACCGATAGTTCAAGAAATATTACAATTCCTAAGAGAGCACAGCCAAATAGTGAAGCCAGAAGCGATTGAAATATCTATATTAAAAGATCAAAAAGATCTGCCAGTAATAGGAACGGCGGTAAGAAGTAACGCTCAATTGTTGATTACTGGAGATAAAGAACTACTTAATTTAGGCAAGTTTGAAGGCGTAGAGATTCTCTCCCCTAGGG